>JBDHKT010000119.1:0-6021 GCA_039586255.1 Gemmatimonadota bacterium
GAGCCCCGATCCCGACCTGCGGGGGGCTATCCGGCAAGGCCACGAGCGGGTCGGCTCCGGGTGGGTAGAGCGAAGCGGCGAGCGCGTGAGTCCTCATCACCTATTGCGAGCGCTGCAGGAACTTTACGGGCCGGACGCCGTCTACACCACCGACAGCGGCAACGGCACCTTCCTCGCCATGGAGCACCTGCGCCTCGACCGGCCCCGCTCCTTTCTGGCGCCGGTCGACTACTCGTGCATGGGATACTCGGTGCCTGCCGCGCTCGGCGCGGCGCTCGCCTGCCCGGACCGCCCGGCCCTTGCCCTGGTGGGCGACGGCGCCTTCCTGATGACCGGCCTCGAGCTACTCACCGCCGTCCACCTGCAGCTACCGGTGACGATCCTGGTGCTGCGTGACCGCGAGCTGGCCCAAATCGCACAGTTCCAGCAGACCGCGCTGGCCCGCAAGACGGCCAGCCGACTGCCCGACTTCGATCTCGAAGCCCTGTGCCGCGGGGTGGGGGTGGAGTACCTGACGCTCGCAGCCGACTCCGAGGTGACAGAGGTGCTGCGTCGGGCCCGGTCAACCCACGCCGACGGCCGGCCCGTGGCCGTCGAAGTCGAGATCGACTACTCGCAGGCGACCTTCTTTACCCGCGGCGTCGTCCGCACCAGCCTGGGCCGGCTACCCTGGCCCGACAGGCTCCGTTTCGTGGGCCGCGCCCTGGCCCGCAGGCTCCCAGGCCGGATGGGTGGCGGAAGCGCCCCAAAAGTGTAGTTTGTCCCTTCTACCCGTCAAAAAAGCGCCCGTTTTGTGAGTGTCCGTAATCCTGCACGGAGGAGTACACAATGGAGACACTTCCCCTAACCACCAGCCCGCCAAGGCGTTACACGAGCCGCTTGCTCTTGTGCGCCGTCGCGGCTCTGGCGCTGGTCTTCGGCGTCCAGGGCCTCGCTCTAGCCCAGCAGGGGACCGTCACAGGACGGGCAATCGACGCCGAGAGTGGTTCGCCGGTCTCTGGCGTCACAGTTGAAGTGACGACCGGAGTGGCGGGCTCCGCTCTGGCCACGACGAACACCGATGCAGACGGCCAGTTCCGGCTGACCGGTGTCGCATCGGGGCGCTACTCGCTGGTCTTCACGACGCTCGGGTACGAGACGAAGCGCGTGGACGGCGTCAGCGTGTCGACCGGAGCCGTCTCCGTCGGAACGGTGGAGCTCACCTCCATCGTGTTCCGGCTGAACCCGGTCGTGGTCACCGCCTCACGGACCCAGGAGAAGGCCCTCGACTCTCCGTCTTCGGTCTATACGGTCACGTCGGAGGAGATCCAGGAGCGGACCGCGACGACAGCCGTGGAACACATGCGCTCGCTGCCGGGCGCCGACGTGGTGACGACCGGCCTCTCTCAGCACAATGTCGTGGCCCGCGGTTTCAACAACGTGTTCTCCGGCGCCCTCTTCGTGCTGACGGATAATCGCTGGGCGTCCGTACCTTCGCTACGCTTCAACGCCTACAACATGATCCCGACGACGAACGAGGACATCGATCGCATCGAGTTCGTCCTCGGCCCCGGCTCGGCACTCTACGGTCCGAACGTCGACAAGGGCGTGATGCACCTCATCACCCGCTCGCCGTTCGACCACCAGGGCACGACGGTCAGCCTGGCCGGCGGAGGGCGCGGCGCCAACACTGGCGGTAGCACCGAGGCTCTCGGACAGCTCTCCTTCCGCCACGCCGGCCTGATCGGCGAAAGTGTCGGGTACAAGCTGTCGGGCATGTACTTCAAGGGCACCGATTTCGAATATACCGACCCCGCTGAGGTCGCCGCCCGCGACTTCAATCAGGAGCGCTTCAGCGGCGACCTGCGCTTCGACTTCCGGCTCGACGATCGGAGCACGCTGATCGTGAACGGCGGCGCGTCGCGCATGGCCAGCAGCATCGAGATGACCGGGATCGGCGCCGCCCAGGCGATCGACTGGACCTACTCCTATGTCCAGGCGCGCTACAACCGCGGCAGCCTGTTCGCCCAAGCGTACGTCAACATGAGCGACGCCGGCGACACCTTCACGCTGCGTGACAACGAGCTGATCACCGACAACTCGATGCTCTGGGTCGCACAGCTCCAGCACGGCACAGAGATCGGCGAGCGGCAGAGCTTCACTTACGGTGCCGACCTGATTCGCACCATTCCGCGCACCGACGGCGTTATCAACGGCCGTAACGAGGAAGACGACGCCATCTGGGAGGTCGGCGGCTATCTGCAGTCCGAGACCAACCTGTCGCCGATGTTCGACCTCGTGCTGGCCCTGCGGGCCGACTACCACGACGTGGTAGACGACCTGCTGTGGTCGCCGCGTGCCGCGGTCGTCTTCAAGCCGACCCAGGAGCACAGCTTCCGACTCACGTACAACCGGGCGTTCAGCCAGCCGTCGAGCAACAACCTGTTCCTGGATAAGCTGTCGGCACCGGGGCTGCCGGTCCCAGGTCAGCCCGGTGTGCTCCTCAATTACCCAGTTCGTGGGCGTGGCGCGCCGGAAGGTGGCTTCACGTTCCGCGAGAATTGCATGAACTCGCTGGGTCAGGATGGGCTTTGCATGCGCTCGCCGTTCCTGCCGGACGAGTTCGGTGGCCCGAGCCAGTCGCTGCCAGTCGATGCGTTCGCTATCTGGCCTTTCATCGTAGAGCTGGCGAGGCAGATGGACCCGGATTTGGGTGGGGCCCTCGACCTGATGGACGCGCCCATTGCCACGGACGTGCTGGTCGGGTTGGCCGCACTGAACCCAACCGCCGGCTCGTTCGATCCGGTCAGTGGTGTACAGAACGTGCCTCAGACCAAGCCGATGATCACCAACACGTTCGAGGCCGGCTACAAAGGTCTGATTGGTGAGCGTCTGCTGGTCGGCGTCGACGTCTACTACTCGAGGGTCGAGGACTTCATCAGTCCGCTGCTTGTCGAGACACCCAATGTCTTCGTTCATGGGACCACCTTGGCCGCGTACCTCAAGTCGGAGCGCGACAGGCTAGGGCTGCCACTCCCCGACGTGGTGCTCGATGCGCTGGCCGACGGAGCCGCCGATGTTCCGTGGGGTATCGTCACACCCGAGGAGGTGAATGCGGGCATCCACGAATACGACCCGACGACGATCATCCTCACGTACCGGAACATTGCCGACTTCGACCTCTGGGGAGCCGACATCGGCGCCACGTACGTCGCCTCCAACTGGCTCAGCTTCACGGGCAGCTACTCGTACGTGAGCGAGAACTTCTTCACCGCCGAAGAGATTGACGCACCCGCCGACCTGGCACTCAACTCGCCGAAGAACAAGGCGTCGCTGGGGGCCACCTATCGCAGCGAGCGGCTGGGACTGGTGGTCGAGGCGCGTGGACGATACGTGGACGACTTCCCGGTCAAGACGGGCGTCTACATCAGCACCGACGCAGTGGAAGGCAACCGCGACAACTGCGTCACGGCAGGAGGTTCACAGACCGCCACGTGTCTGGACGACTATGTGCTGGCGGACCTCAACATCAGCTACGCGCTGCCCATGTCCCGCTCGACCGTCATATCGCTAACCGGCACCAACATCTTGAACGATAAGCACATCCAGATGATCGGCGCGCCGGAGCTAGCGAGCGTGTGGTTGCTGCGGGTGCGGCAGTCCTTCTGATCCACGGCATCGCCGGGATCTAACGATCGAGGGCTGACCGCCTCACGGTGGTCAGCCCTCTTCGTTGCTCTCCCTCTTGGATTCCGGTCAGGGACTGCCCGCCGAGCTTTCCGCCTCGCATAGCGGCCGCCGACCGGACCAGAGGACCGTCCTGACTGTGTCACGGCCCCCCACCAACTCGTACCAGGTCCCCGCATCGCCGTAAGCGTGCAGCAACCATTCGACATCCGCATCGCCCAACAGGTCGATCGCATCGAGCCAGCGCAGGGCACGCTTCTGGCCGGGCCCGTACCAGGCCGCGTCGAAGTAGATCGGGAAGTAGCCGCGAGAAGGATCGTAATCGGCGACGATGAAGACCGAGCCCGCCGAGTCGGCCGGCGAGCCCGCGCCCAGCGAGTCGCGGACGACGAAAGTCGCCGCGAAGCCCCTCGACCCCGTCCCCACACGCAGGGCACGCAGATCCGCCGGCGCCCTGAACCCCCATACACCCGGGATCTCGCGCTCCCGCACGCCGAGGCGCGCCAGCACCTGTGACAGGGACAGCATGTCCGACCGATACACGGGGACGGCGAGGGTATCGTCGCCTGCCCGCAGTCCGGGAGACCAGGCGAGGAACTCGCTCAGCGTATCGCCACGCGGCCTGAGCTCTATCTGCCCCTCGGCCCTCAGCTCCAGGCAAAGGCCGGAGCCGCCGACCGCAGGCGCGCCGACGTAAAACGTCCCGACGCGGGCATCCCCGCGGAACAGCGTATACGCCTGGTCGGTCCCGTAATAGCGGGCGATGAACTCATCCACATACTCGGGTGCGCGCCCGGCGCGTAACGGCCCTACCGCCCTCAGCTCGTCCGCCAGAATCTCGAGCACCGGCTCGATCGTGGCTGCCCCGATCTCGTCGGTTCGCCGTACGTGAAAGAGCAGCGGCCCGGTGGGCATCGCCAGGGGAGGCGGCCCGGCCACGGTGTCGAGCGACGCCGCGCCCGTGTCGGCGGTCTCGTACGCCGGCTCGCGTAGCTCGACCGATATGCCGCCCCACTCCACGTTGTCGCAGCCGGAGAGCAGCAGCAACGCGACCAGCGCCGCGATCGTTCGGGCCTCGCGGACCCGTTGTTGTCTGACGAAGGAAGTCCTATTCATAAGATCCATGCCTGGCGAAAGTAGAGGGCTCGAGCGCTCGGATCAACCGAACGGGAGTATCGCCGTCTGGCGGCGCCTGCTCGATGTGGGTGACGGGCTCGGTTCCGGCTGGCACCCCGTCCACGGTGGCGGCCCGCAATTCGAGCCGCCACCCGAGCCCACCGCCTTCGGTGAGGCGGAGATCGTCGAGGGTGACGGAAGCTTCACCACCCAGCCCGTGGGCTCGTCTCTCGACTCGCGCTTCGAGTTCTTCCTCGACGGGATCGAGCGCACCCGCATCTGCGGTTACCTCGGCGTCGTCCCCGTCGTCCACGGCTACGTGGCGGCGGTGATCCGAGGACGCAGCGCGCGTGAGTTCACGACCTGGGCCGTAATCGAGGAGGAGATCCTCGCCTTTCCCCACGCCCTGCTGTCTCCCGACCGATTCCTCGAGCTCGGCCTCCCCGAAACCGCGCTGATCGACAGCGAAGCGGACGCCGCCGACCTCCACCCGATCAGGCTGGCCGAGCTGGGGCGGTCCGCCGTCAAGCTACACCGGTCGATCATCGAGCGCCGCCTAGCCAGGCGGTGGGCGGCCGAGAGCCCGGGCACGGGCTGGCTGCTGGTCGATGGACGGCTGGCCATCGACCCGGGCCTCCTGAAATCAGGCCGCGCCGCCGGTCTGGTAAAGAGCCACCGCACCCAGTACCTGCCTCCGACCGCGATGGAGGCTATCCTGCGGATGGGCGCCGGCTACCGCTCCTCCATCTTCAAGCCGCTGCGCCCCGAGGTCGGGCAAGTGTACAGCTGGTACCTGCGGCTGCGGGCTCCCGCCGGCCACGACATCTACTGGGCCCTGGCGCGCATCGAAGGCCGCGCCGACCCAGAGACCATCGAACTGGCCGACGAGCTGAGTCGCTGGCTTCTTGCCGAGACGGCGCCCCTGGCTCTGCCGGACCCGCGCTGGCACGTCCTGCTCTACCCGATCCGCGACTGCGAGCAGTATCTGCGGGCGCGGATGCCGACGCTCGAGATAAGTTGAGTCGGGTATTGGATATTGAACCCAGATTCTGCAGTTTGCCGTCAAATGGAGATGAGAAAACCGCCCGGACGCCCTGGATTGGGGGGTCGGAGCCGGGGGACCGCTCGCTCCGG
The DNA here is from genome assembly GCA_039586255.1 of Gemmatimonadota bacterium. Lineage (GTDB taxonomy): Bacteria > Gemmatimonadota > Gemmatimonadetes > Palauibacterales > KS3-K002. Next base: position 5,917 of record JBDHKT010000119.1, read on the forward strand.
CCGACCCGGCAGTCTGGGTCGGTGCTTCCCGCAAAGACATCGGGCAGCTCACCCGCAGACTTGGCCTGAGGATCGGAGCCGGGTCGCTAAAACCAGCTCCGCTCG
>JBDHKT010000120.1:0-6015 GCA_039586255.1 Gemmatimonadota bacterium
TCCTACATCTGCTGGTTTCTGGGACACTACGCCTACATCGCCGCGACCCCGGACAAGCTGGATGCACTGGGCATCGGCTGGTCGATGAACCTGACCGGGGAGGCGGGCTACATCTTCGCCCTCCTGGCGGGCCTGGTGGTGGGGAACTTCTTCCCCAAGCTGGTGGAGCGAATCGCCGAGGCCACCAAGCCCGAGCTGTTCATCAAGACCGCCATCGTGATCATGGGGTTGGGTCTCGGCGTCAAGGCCGTGGACGCCCTGGGGCTGGCCCAAGCCGTCATGTTCCGGGGCCTCTGTGCCATCGTCGAGGCCTACCTGATCTACTGGGCGGTGGTGTATTTCGTAGCCCGGAAGTACTTCAAATTCAGCAAGGAATGGGCGGCCCCCCTGGCCTCGGGGATCTCGATCTGCGGGGTGTCCGCGGCGATCGCCACGGGAGCCGCGATTCGCGCCCGTCCCATCATTCCGATCATGGTCTCCTCGCTGGTGGTGGTCTTCGCCGTCGTCGAGCTCGTGATACTGCCGTTCGCCGCCCAGATCTTCCTCTTCGAGGAACCGATGGTCGCCGGTGCGTGGATGGGGCTGGCGGTGAAGACCGATGGAGCGGCCGTGGCCTCGGGCGCCATCACCGACGCCCTCATCCGGGCGAAGGCGATCGAGGTCATAGGAGTAGAGTGGGTCGAGGGGTGGATCCTCATGGTCACCACCACGGTGAAGGTGTTCATCGACGTCTTCATCGGGGTCTGGGCCTTTCTGCTCGCCGTGCTCTGGGTCACCGTCATCGACAGAAAGCCCGGCGAGAAGGTCCGCCTGGTCGAGATCTGGGAGCGGTTCCCCAAGTTCGTCCTCGGCTACGTTTTGACCTTCGTGTTCGCCCTGGCGATCTGCGCCGCTATCCCCGAGTTGCTCGACGCGGCCAAGGCGGCCTCCGGCGAGGCCAACGTCTTCAGGCAGCTCTTCTTCGCCATGACCTTCTTCACCATCGGCGTGGTGTCGAACTTCCGAAAGCTGTGGGAGGAGGGGATCGGCCGTTTGGCCGCCGTCTACGCCATCTGTCTGTTCGGGTTCATCATCTGGGTGGGCCTCTTGATCTCGTGGGTCTTCTTCCACGGTGTGACTCCGCCCGTGGTCGGCAGCTAGGAGGGGATCATGGAAGGTAACGACCAGCCGCGCCTGGCCGACGAGCTAGAGCAAATGGAATACGAGCCCCTTCTCCCGGTGGAGAAGAAGCTCATCATCTGGAGTATCTCTTTGGGAGTCGTGCTTCTGGTGATCCTCACCTGGGCGGCCTACACCTTCTTTCCCGCCCAGTAGCTGAGAGGAGGGGTTCGACTAGAAGCTGAGGCGGAGCCCCAGCTGCGCCTGCCACTGCGAGCCCGGAACCGCGGGGCTGAACGGCAGGGCTGCCACCGCGCTACCCGTTTCCGGATTGATGCGGACCGGGCCCGTGTACCTGACCATCATCGGATCCTCGGGTACGGCCCCTCCCTCGCCGGTCGACATCCGTCCGTCGAAGCGGAGCAGGGGAACCGTGGCATCTGGGACCGTCTCCACCCGACCCCAGTCGTCGTTCAGCAAGTTCAGCACGTTGAGCATGTCGAAGACGATCTGCACGCTCCCGCGACCGGCACGGATGGTCTGGGAGACTCGAAGATCGAGCCGGTCGCTCCACGGTGTACGGCAGGCGTTGCGCGGCAGTATGAAGCCGCGGGCGCTACCCAGGCACTCCTCCTGCTCGATCAGCTGCTCCATCAGGCTCAGGGTGACGATCGATGCCGGCATGTCGCTGGTACCTACCGGCACGTAGACGGGGTCGTTCGTGTGGTCGAGGAGCCGGCCGCCGCCCGGGTACCCATCTCCGTTGATGTCGTCGGCGTAGACGTACGAGTAGGCGCGGCCCGACTGTCCGATGTAGATGAGCGTGATCTCGGTACCGCCCAGGTGCTCGAACAATCGGGTCCAGGCGGAAACCACGACCTTGTGTGGTCGGTCGTACGACCCGGGGCGTAGCGGCGGCGCGTTAGGGTCGGTGAACACCGGGTTGAGGCCGAAGTTCGACGTGGCGTCGCTCGAGGCGAGGCTGCGGACGTCGCCGGACCTGTTATACGAGTAGGCGGCGCTGATCGCGGCGCGGTTCGAGAAGTCGCGCCGCAGCTGCAGGCTCAGCGTCCACGAGTAGTCGTTCGCGCCGTTCCTCACGAGGATCACCGGCCCGAACGCGTCCGACACCCGGTTGGGTGCAAAGCCTTCCACCGTCGGCGTGCCGTAGTGGTGTCTCAGCTCGTAGCCGAAGCCGTCGCTGTAGCCGTCTTCGTGCTGTGGGTTCTCGACCCGCTCGCCGATGTTCAGGTCCTCCAGGGCGATCTGGTTCATCGCTTTCGTGTAGAGCCATTCGACCGAGCCCACCAGGCCCAACGGCAGATCCTGGTCGAGCCCGAGCGAGAACTTGAAGTCCTGGGGGAACCGAAAGTCGGGATCGAAAACGTTGATCGTCGGCGTGCCCGCCGTCTCGGGACCCGATCCGTCCAGGCACTGGAGCGGCGGCCCGCTACTCGGGTCCAGCCCGGGCGCGTTGTCTCCCAGGCATGTCAGCGAAGCGCTCTCGAGTCCGGTGTTGGCGTAGGCGTTCGACAGCCAGACGAAGGGCGGCCGGCCGGTGAACGTGCCGATGCCTCCCCGTAGCTGGGTTCGCCGGTCCTCGCCGAGGCGCCAGTTGAACCCGACGCGCCAGGAAAAGAGCGGGCTCGCCGCCGGCATCTGGTCGGTGCGGAATCCGAAGACGCGCTCGACGTCGGGGTTCACCCGCGGCTCATCGAGGATCACCGGAAAGTCGACCCGGATCCCGTAACGCAAAGTCAGCCGCTCGTCGAACGCCGTCTCTTCCCGCTGGGCGTATGCCGCCAGCTGCAGGACCGAGAAACGGACCGCCGGGTCGGTGACGTCCGAGAACGGCACGACGATGTCGTAGCGCGCCGGCAGGTTGGCCTCGAGATCGGCCAGGCTGTCGAACTGGTAGGCGCCCAGCGAGCCCGGCAGGAACAGCCGCTTGATCCGGAAGTACTCGCCGGAGAGCCCGAACAGGACCTGCCCGCGGCCGACGGCGGCGGTGAGGACGTCGGTGACCTGGATGATGTCCTGATCCAGCTCGTTGGCGTGGGCCTCGAGCTCGGCGCCGGTCCGCACGCGGCGCGTCAGCTCCTGGCCGCCCAGGTCGCTGGTGATGTCCACCTCGACCCGCGGATAGGTGGCCAGCGGATCGACGCGGTCGCTGATCACCTGGAAGTTGACGAGGAACTCGTTGGAGAACTTGGGGCTCAACCGTGAGAGCAGCTGGAAGACCGTCGAGTTGGAGGTGTGGTCGACGGTCGTGGCGTAGGACGAGTACTCGTAGGCGTCGAACGGCGCGCGGTTCGGGCCCGGCTCGTTTAGCGCACTCACGAAGTTGTGGCGCAGCACGAACCGGTTGGACGGGTCGAGCTGCACGTCGAGCCGCGCGAAGACGTTGGCCAGGTCGTTCGGCAACGTCACCACGGTGTAGTCGCCGGCGTCGATGTCGTACCTATCGCGGTGGATGTCGACGTTGCGCTGCGCGGAGTCGGGCGACAAACCGGCGCGCACGGGGTCGTCGGTACCCACGTTGAACCCGATGGTCGGCCGGCGCCGGCGCTCCACCTCGGCCGCCGCGAACAGGTGCACCCGATCGGTCAGCAGCGGGCCGCCGAACGTCAAACCGAAGAGGTAGTTCTCGAGCGTCTCCGGCTTCTGCGAGACGTCGTCGACGGTCAGGTCGCCGAGCAAGTTCTCGTCGCGATAGAAACCGAAGCCCGAGCCCCTCCAGCGGTTGGTGCCGCTGCGGGTCACCGCGTTCAGCACGCCGCCGGTAAAGCCCGACTGGCGGACGTCGAACGGCGCTACCAGCACCTGGTATTGCTCGATCGCATCCAGCGGGATCGGCTTGGCGTTCGCCTCGCCGCCGGGAAGGCTGCTCTCCAGGCCGAAGACGTCCTGGCTCAGCGCGCCGTCGATCTGGATCGCGTTGAAGCGATCGTTCTGCCCGGCGACCGAGATCCGCTCGTCATCGACCTTGACGTGCGGTGACAGCACCGCGAACTCGGTGAAGTCGCGCGACAGCGAGGGCAGCTTCGTCACGATATCCTTATCGAGGACCATCGCCGCACCCATGTGCGCCGGGTCGAACACCGGGTCGGGTCGAACATCGACCTGCAGCTCCTCCAGCTCGATCGGTTCCGTCGTCAGCTCGAAGTCGAGCCGCAGCGTCTGCCCGATGGCCAGGTAGAGACGCTCGCGCACCGCATCGGCGAACCCCAGCGCCGAGACGCTCAGCGCGTAGGGGCCGCCAGGCCTCAAATTCGGCAGGTGGAATCGACCGTCTTCGGCCGTCATCGCGGTCACCGTCTGACCCGTCGACAGGTCACGGATCTCCACCGCGGCGCCGGTGACGGCGGCCCCGTCGCTGTCCGTTACGCGGCCGCTGACCGTCGCCGTGGTCTGGCCGAGGGCATACCGGGCCGGGGCCAGGAAGGCGAACAGCAGGAAGACCCAGATTGTAGGTGGACGGACGAAGCACTTCACGCTAGGTGCATGCCTTTCCCTGGAGCCCGCGCTACGCGCGGCACCAGAGGAGACTCCCCGGGAGCCATCGATCGAAACTTGCGATGGTGGGCTGCCAAGGCTCGTAACCCTCATCAGAGTGGGCTGGAGCATAATGTGCCTGCGTTTGAGGCGGCGCAACGCGCGTCGATAGAAGGAACGACTAGCAGCGGAACGGGCCGGACCCAAGCCCCTGTTAAAGGGTACGGATCGAAGAGGGTGCCGCGGCGGCAGGCGGTACGCTAGTTAACGGTTTCGGGAGGTGTTCCCTTGATTCTGCCTAACCTGCGCGCTTCGTTCGGTTCGGACGAGATCGAGATCCTGCTCCGCATGCTGGAGCAGCGGACGCGCCGCAGCCGCAGGCTCTGGGAGGGCCGGCTGGCCGAGGAGGGGCTTGACGTGCTGCTCGACCATCCCGAGACGTTCTCCGCCGTCATGTCGCGAGGTCGCGTTACGGCGACGTCGCCCAAGCTCACCTTCTACGTGATGGTACGGCACACGCTGCTCGAGTTGGGGATGGACGATCCGGCGATCGCCGACTACGTGGCGGCGCTGCTGCTCGAGTTCGCCGTCGAGGGTCGCGCCAACCGCATCGCCGTCTACGACGATGCGACGTACCGCTACCTGGTCGACATCGTCGGCGACCTGGAAGGCGAGAGCTCCGAGCGCAGGCAGTTTCTGCTCCGCGCGCACCTGGGCAACTACTCGCTCTGGTTGTCGGGGCTCTTCCCCGACTACGTCGTCGCGCGCGTGCACCGGCGCGGCGCGCCCGGGCTCCTCTATTACGAGGACCTCGGCGCCACCGGTTATCAGCTCGCCAGCTGTTGCGAGCTGGCCGACCGTCACGGTCTCGTCGGCGTGTACAGCCAGGTGGCCGACGGCTTCCGCGCGGTGCGCCGCGCTCTCAACCGGATATCCGACCGCTACTTCTTCCCGATCTCTCCCCCACCGATCGACCGGCTGCTCCGCCAGGCCGTCGACTCCACGGACTTCGACTGTTAGAGTCCAGATAGCGGGAACTAGCTAGTAGGCGCTGGGTAGGGGAACGAGAGGGCGGGGTTTTGCTGTTACGGGCGAGGACATGCCCTGGTGGATATAGAAGATCACGTCGGTGTGACGAAAACGATAGAAACTGTAAGTAGAACGACCTAAGGGGGCTCAAAGACGATGGCGGCGCAGGGAATCGACATTATCGGCTTGATCCGCGAGAAGCAGGACCCCAGCAGCTATCAGGATCTGCACTGGGAGGGCTCGTTCGCGGACTATCTCGGCGTTGTGCACGGTAATCCACTGGTGGCGCGGAACGCCTTCCAGCGGCTGTACGACATGATCGTGTCGTACGGGACGGAGGAGTACACCGAGTACAAGAAGAAGATCACGCACTACAAGTTCTTCGAGGACCCG
>JBDHKT010000121.1:0-6004 GCA_039586255.1 Gemmatimonadota bacterium
GTCACCTGAAGGGCCGGCCCGAGCCGGAGTATCCGGGTGTGTTTGCCATGTTCCCTTCGGCCGTGGTAGGACCGGAGGACGAGATAGTCATCCCCCCGGACGCTGAGGACGTCCATTACGAGGGTGAGCTCGTGGTCGTGATCGGCAAACAGGCAAAGTCCGTCCCCGTCTCCGATGCATCCAGCCACGTGTTCGGTGTCACGGCGGGTAACGATGTGAGTGAGCGGAACTGGCAGCGCTCCGATCTCCAGTGGGTGAGGGCCAAGGCTTCGGACAGTTTCGCGCCCATCGGGCCAGCGATTGCCGCCGGCGTCGACTACAACGATCTACTCGTCCAGACGCGCCTCAACGGCGAGTTACGACAGTCGGAGCGTACCAGGGACTTGATCTTCGACGTCGAGACGATCGTCGCCTTCATCAGCCGCTATGTCACCCTGCTGCCCGGCGATCTCATCTTCACCGGTACGCCGGGTTCTACACAGGCGATGACGGCAGGCGACGTGGTCGAGGTAGAGGTCGAGGGTGTGGGGGTACTCCGTAACACGGTGGCCGCTCCGGAGTGAGCGATTGACAGCGAAACCCATTCTCACAGCCGCGATAGCCCTCGGCCTCTCCGGCTGCGCGCCTGGCTACCAGACGGCCGCCTACTTCGGCGACCCGACGGCGGACAACCGGATCGACCTCCGGTCGCTCGTGGACCCCGACAGCATGCAGGCGCTCGGCGATAGCGCTGGTGTGTCTAGGCTCGTCCTCTATCACTATCCCGGCTACAGGGCGGAGGCGGAGACCGCGCTCGCAGATGTGGTCGCCATGCGGAACACCGTATACGAGTTGCTCCGCAGCGACCTGCTCCCGGACGTGGAGCTCTACCTGCTCGACGTGCCAGAGCAGGCCTCACTGTACTGGGAACAGGGATACGACGAACCGCGTAGCCTCAAGGGCCGCACCTTCGGCACGATGCGATTCCCGCTCCCTTACATGTCCGCCCCAAGCCCGCCCACCGACTTCTACTATCAGCCCGCGACGTACGTCCTCACGCACGAGATGGTCGAGCTCGCCCTGATCAACGAGCTGGGGAACATAAACCACGAGGAGGGCAGCCGCTGGTTCTTCGAGGGAACGGCCGACTACGCGGCGCAGACCTGGCAGATCGGCCAGGGCGTCGAGAGGGCAAAGCGCGACCGGCGAGCAGCGAAGGTCTGGCTGTGGCTCCTCGGCGACGACCTCTTGAACTGGGGTGAGCATGTGCCGGACGAGGGCGCTGGTTACTACGCCGCGTCCACCCAGGCGGTCATCAACCTGATGGGGCTTCTGGAAGAGCGGGGCATCGAAGAACCCATACCACAGATAATCGAGAGGACAGGGCCGCGCCGCGGGCTGCCCGATGTGATTCGTGATATGACCGGACGCTCTTTTCACGGGATCTTCGTGGTCTCTGATGCGGAGATCGAACCGATCAAGGCAGAGTTGTTCCACGAGCTCGAGTCCGACGACTCAGCCAAGCGAGATGAGGCTCTTTACCTTTTGCAGCAGATGTCGGATCGGTTGTCTGAAGAGGAGCGCGACCGCGTAACGGCCGCCCATGCTGAGCGTGAAGGTTAGAAGCCGTCTGTCGGGGTACAGTCCTGCGGCGGGGCGGGCGGCTGCGAGCCGCGGTACTCGGCCCAGGCGCGCGCCCAGCTCTCCGCGAATAGGAAGATTACCGGTAGCCAGAAAAGCCAGCTTAACTCAGACACTTCTCTTTCTCCAGCGGTTCGATTTTCGGTGAGCTCTCTGCCCTTAAATGTCCCTACGTAGTAGAAATAGATCGGGTTTCGGCTTCTGTGTGCGCTTCATCCTATTAGACAGATAAGGAGCCGAAAACGTTTACAGGTTGACGTAGCCCAAATCACACTAATGTTGGGCCGGCTCCCTAGCTCCACGCCCTTGTCCCAGGTCCTTTCGCAGGGGCTACCAACGCTGACATCTTGTGCCGGCACCCTATCGGAGAGGATGGCGATGCGTCTGTCAAGAATGATCACGGCCGTGGACGCTCACGCCTGCGGCGAGCCGGGCCGGGTCATCGTCGGCGGCGTGGCGGATGTTCCCGGCGCGACGATGTTCGAGAAGAAGGTCTGCCTGGAGGAACAGGGCGACGAGTTGCGCAAGCGCATGTTGCGCGAGCCGCGTGGCTATCCGGCGCAAAACTGCAACGTGATCCTGCCGCCGACGCACCCGGACGCGGATGCCGGATTCGTGATCATGGAGCAGACGGAATACCCTGCGATGTCGGGTAGCAACACGATCTGCGTGGCGACGGTGTTGATCGAGACCGGGATGGTGCCTGTCCAGGAACCGGTGACCGAATTGGTGCTGGAGGCGCCCGCCGGTCTGATCCCGATACGTGCCGAGGTTTCCAACGGCAAGGTGACGAGCGTGACGTTCGAGAACGTCCCGGCCTTCGCGGTGCACCTCGATGCGGAGATCGAAGTCCCGGAGCTCGGCAGGGTCGTCGTCGATGTGGCGTACGGCGGGATGTTCTATGTGATCGCCGATGCCGAGCAGTTCGGGCTTCGCCTTGTCCCTGAAGAAGGGCGCGCGATAGCCCGGATCGGGTCGATGCTGAGGGCGGCGGCCCGCGAGCAACTGACCGCCGTCCATCCGGAGAACCCGGCGCTTTCAGGTGTCTCGATCTCACAGCTCTCCGGTCCTCCACACAGCCAGGAGGCGTCTCGCAGGAACGCGGTCGTCGTCGCAACCGGCGAGCTGGACTGGGAGGACCCTGACACATGGACGGGCGCGCTCGACCGCTCGCCGTGCGGCACCGGGACGTGCGCCAAGATGGCTACGCTGCATGCGCGGGGAGAGTTGGGCCCCGGCCAGGACTTCCATCACGAAGGTCCCCTTGGCACTATCTTCACCGGGCGCATCGTCGGTGAGGTACAGGTCGGTGGGCAGCCCGCAGTGGTGACGACGCTGAGTGGCCGTGCCTGGATCACCGGCACCGCCCAGTACGTGGTGGACGCGGAGGACCCGTTCCCCGACGGCTTCACCGTCGGCGACCTTTGGGCCTAGGAGCTTCGATGCCGATGCCTGAGAGAACGTCTAGACTGCCCTCCGTCGCTGTAGTGGCTCTCGTGGTCCTGGCAGCGTGCCGGCAGGGCGAATCGCCTCGATACGGCGACGCCGAGCTGGCCGAGCGCGCGCGGGCCGAGTTTCTCCACGCCTGGAACGGCTACGTTCAGCACGCCTGGGGGCACGACGACCTCAAGCCGCTGAGCGCCGGCTACCACGATTGGCACGATGCGCCCTTGTATATGACGCCCCTCGATGCCTTCGATACGATGGTTCTGATGGGGCTCGATGAAGAGGCGGAGCGCGCCAAGCGGCTGGTCCTCGAGAACCTCACCTTCGACCACGATTTCACCGTACAGGTCTTCGAGATCACGATCCGCACGCTGGGTGGCCTGATCACGGCATACCAGTTGGATGGCGACGAACGCTTTCTCGCACTGGCCACGGACCTGGCCGACCGCCTGTTACCTGCCTTCCAGTCGCCCACCGGTATGCCGTACTGGGGCGTGAACCTGCGGACGGGAGCGACGGCCGGTCCTGTGATGAACCCGGCGGAGATCGGGACGCTCACACTCGAATTCGGTACGCTGAGCAGGCTGACGGGGGACCCGGTCTACTACGACGCCGTGAAAGCCGGGGTGTCGGCGCTCTACGAACGTCGTTCCGACATAGGCCTGGTCGGCACCACGATCAACGTGGAGACCGGGGAGTGGGAAAACCGCGGCAGCCACATCTCTGGTATGATCGATTCGTATTACGAGTACCTGCTAAAGGCCTGGCTGCTGTTCGGCGATCGCGATTTCTACGCTATGTGGACGACGAGCATTGCGGCGGTGAACGCGCACCTGCCGGACGAGCGTGAGAACGGTCTATGGTACTCGCACGTCGAAATGGAAACGGGTGAGCGGAGAGCGACGCGTTTCGGCGCGCTCGATTGCTTCATGCCGGCCGTTCTGGCGCTCGGCGGTGATGTGGAGCAGGCAGGTCGGCTCATGGATTCCTGTTTCCTCATGTGGACGACCTTCGGGATCGAGCCGGAACAGCTCGACTACGTGACGATGGAGCCCGTCTATGGAGCCTACTATCTGCGGCCGGAAGCCATCGAGTCGGCGTACTACCTATACCGCCTAACGGGGGAAGCGAAGTATCTGGAGATGGGCCGCACGATGTTCGGCGACATCGTCGAGCACTGCCGCACGGAGAGCGGTTATGCGATGCTCTCTGATGTCATGACCAAGGAGAAGGGCGATTCTATGGAGTCGTTCTTCCTAGCCGAGACGCTGAAATATGCCTACCTGCTCTTCGCACCACCGGAAACGCTGGACTTCGAGGCGGTGATCTTCAACACCGAGGCACACCCGATTGTGCGGACCTCGGAGTAGGCGGTCGCCGTAGCGCCGTGTAAGAACGGGCTTAGATTGTTGGGCTAGATTCGCCCCCCACAGACGAAGGAGATCCAAGTGAAACAGTGTCACCTAGCTCTTCTCGCGCTCTTGCCGTTGGTATGCGTTGCCGCGCCCCTGAGCGCGCAAGCGCAGGACCCCTCGCTGCTGACCCTCGAGCGGATCTACGCATCCGCCGACTTCAGAGGTGAGTTCATCGGTGCGGCCAGCTGGCTGGCCGACGGATCCGGGTACGCGACGCTGGAGCCCTCGGCTCAATTCCGCGACGGCCGGGATATCGTGCGCTACGACCCGGAGACCGGTGATCGCGAGATCATGGTCCCGGCACAGCGCCTGGTTCCCGCCGGCGAGTCGGCCCCGCTGAGCATTTCGGGCTACCAGTGGTCTGACGACGGTACCAAGTTGCTGATCTTCACCAACACTCGCCGGGTCTGGCGCTTCAACACGCGCGGCGACTATTGGGTGCTCGACCTGGAGAGCAGCGCGCTCGAACAGATCGGGAAGGACCGCCCCGAGTCCTCCCTGATGTACGCCAAGTTCTCGCCCGATGGCTCCCGCGTGGGGTATGTCAGTGAGAACAACATCTATGTGGAACACCTCCAGAGCGGCAGGGTCACCCAATTGACCGAGGACGGCTCAGACACGATCCTCAACGGCCGCTTCGACTGGGTCTATGAGGAGGAGTTCTTTCTGGGGAGCCGGTTTCCGGCGGATGGGTGGCGCTGGAGCCCTGACGGGGAGAGGATCGCTTATTGGCAGCTTGACGCTTCCGATGTCGGCGTGTTCCTGCTGATCAATAACACGGACTCGCTTTACTCGTTCACGATCCCGGTGCAGTTCCCCAAAGCAGGCACGACGAACTCGGCGGCCCAGCTGGGTATCGTGCCGGCCGGAGGTGGCGAGACTACCTGGCTGCAGATCGACGCTGATCCGCGCGACAACTACATCGCTCGCCTGTGGTGGTCCGAGGACTCAGATGAGGTGATGATCCAGCACTTCAATCGCCTGCAGAACACCAACCGTGTGATGCTGGGCTCGGCGAAGGACGGATCGGTCCGAACGGTGCTGACGGAGATCGACGAAGCATGGGTGGATGCGGTGGACGACGTGTACTGGCTGAACGACGGCCAGAGCTTCACCTGGGTCAGCGAGCGGGACGGCTGGCGCCACCTGTACGTCGCCTCGCGCTCTGACGGCGACCTCCGGCTCGCCACGCCCGGCGACTTCGACGTGGTCAACATCTTGCACATCGATGAAGGGGGAGGCTGGGTTTACTACATCGCATCGCCGGAGGACCCGACTCAGCGATACCTGTATCGGCAGCGGCTGGATGGCCGGGGCCGACCGGAGCGCCTGAGCCCCGCGAACCAGCCGGGTAACCACAGCTACCAGGTCGCGGCCGATGGGCGCTGGGCCTTTCACACGTACTCACGGTTCGGCGTGCCGTCGATCAGGCAGCTCGTCCGCCTGCCGGAGCACGAGGTCGTGCGTACGATGGTAGAGAACGCGGGTCTGCGGGCGGCGGTCGAAGGTCTGAAGCGGGGCGA
>JBDHKT010000604.1:0-2097 GCA_039586255.1 Gemmatimonadota bacterium
TGGACGCTGTTGGCAGGGCTCAGCACCCAGTGGTTCTCATCCGGGTAATAGAGGAACCGACTGGGAACACCCTTCCGCTGCAGCGCCGTGAACGCGGCGATCCCTTGCTCGAGCGGCACACGGTAGTCGAGCGCGCCGTGGATCACGAGCATCGGCGTCTGCCAGTTCTCGACGAAGCGCGCCGGATTGTGCCTTTCGTAGCCCTCGGGGTTCGCCCAGTAGGTGCCGCCGTGCTCCCACTCGGGGAACCACAGCTCCTCCGTCGCATAGTACATCATCCGCTGATCGAAGACGCCGTCGTGGTTCACCAGGCAGCGGAAGCCGTCCGGCCAGTTACCCGCGATCCAGTTGATCATGTAGCCGCCGTACGAAGCACCGAGCGCGCACGCCCGGTCACCGTCCAGCCACTCGTACCGTTCGAGCGCCGCGGCCATTCCCTTCTGCAGATCCTCCAGCGGCTTGCCACCCCAGTCGCCCCCGATCGCGTCGGTAAACGCCTGACCGTAGCCGGTGGAGCCGTGGAAGTCGACCATGATCGCCGCGTAGCCGGCGGCGGCATAGGTCTGCGGGTTCCAGCGATAGTGGAAGTCGTTGTCGGACGAGCCCTGCGGCCCACCGTGGATCACAAAGGCGATGGGGTACTTCCTACTGGGATCGATCCAGGCGAAGACCGTCTCGCCGTTCCAACCCGTGAATGAGAACTGCTCGGGCTCGCCGAACTCGATACGTTCCAGCCGCTCGTAGTTTATCCGCGTGATCGCGCGCACGTCGGAGCCATCGGGCCTCGCCGAGTAGAGCTCCACCGGCGAGCGCAGATGATCCATTCCGAAGACGATCCGGTTGTCGGCATACGACGGCGAGCGAACGTGCCCCTCACGGATCAGTAAACTGGCGTCACCACTTCGCACATTGACGGCAAAGAGCGAGACGTTACCGATGTTGCCGGCAGTGGCCAGGATCGTCCTGCCATCAGGCGACCACGTGATCGACCCCGGCGAGCGATCCCAGTCCTCGGTCAGCACACGCGCTTCGCCGTCCGGCCAGGACTTGAGAACGATCCGGAAACGGTCGGACTCGTAACCCGGCCGCGCCATGGCCAGGTACGCCAGCGTCCTTCCGTCCGGAGAGAAGACGGGACCGGTATCCCAGGCGCGGTTGTCGATAGTGACGAGTGACGGCGCGCCGGACCCTTCGATGGGCGCGACGTAGAGATCGAAATCGGTCGACCAGGGCTCCTGCGCGCCGGCGAGGCGCGCGGTGAAGACGATCGACCGGCCGTCGGGCGTGAAGGTAAACTCCTCCGACCCGCCGAACGGCTTGGAGGGCGAGTCGGCGTCCATGCCCTGCATGACGTCTACCGGCTCGCCGCCAAACGCGGGCATGACGAAGATGTGCGAGCGACGCGCATCCCTCCACGTATCCCAGTGGCGGATGAAGATCCCGTCGTACACCACTCCGCTCGTCTGCCGCGCCGCTTCTTCGTCCAGTCGCGACTTCGTGCAGGAAAGCGTCTGGCAGTCCGGGTAGACGTCCATGGTGAACGCCACGTGCCTGCCGTCGGGTGCCAACACCAGGTTGCCAACGCCCAGCGGCAGGTCGGTCATCTGCTCCGCCGTGCCGCCCGCCATTGGCTTACGCCAGACCTGGGAGCTTCCGGACCGAGTCGACAGGAACCAGATCGACCGCCCATCGGGCGACCAGAGCGGGTTGAAATCGCTCGCCGGGTCCGTCGTCAGGCGACGGAGCCCGCTGCCGTCGGTGCGCACCAGCCAGATGTCGGTGCGCCTGCGGTTCGCCTCACGGTCGAGCTCGCTGACGGTGAACGCCACCCAGTCACCGTCCGGCGCGACCTGCGGGCCCCCGATCCGGTCCATGGCGATCAGGTCTTCGACCGTGAAGCGACCGGCCTGCTGGGGCTGCGCGGAATCCGGAGCCGCCAGGCCCAAAACCAGGATGCTCAGCAGTAGCGAAATGCTGCGCGGGAACATGATCCTGTCCTCCAGAAGAATGGGCGATCTCGATGTCTCAGGAGTTGCGCCCTCAAGATAGACTAGGCTCCACCGCAGGGAAATGCGGGCTGGTTCTCAGAGGAAGAGG
>JBDHKT010000003.1:0-23234 GCA_039586255.1 Gemmatimonadota bacterium
CTTCCAGGACACGGTGCGCCTCGCGGAACGGCTGATGGAACTGGGCAAGGAGAACTGGGAGGTCGCGATCTACCCGAAGGAGGGCCACGGCTTCGTGCATTCGTGGGCCTGGACTGACGAGTACCGACGGATCCTGGAACTGTTCGAGGAAAACCTTCTGGCTGGGAATTCGGGAATCCATAATTGATTGAACCCAGGGGTCGGAGCCGGGTCGCTAAAACCAGCTTCGCTCGGCAGTCCCCCGGCTCCTCCCGATGCGGGGACCAGGGGCATCCCCCGGCAAGAATGCGACTGAGGAGAGAGCAGTGGTGAGCAGCGGTTGGTGCTCACCCACCGGTTGCGGGCGTCGGGACGGGTCGTGGAGCGGAGCTGGTGTTAGCGAGCCCGCGCTCACGGGTGACCGTGAGCGCGGGGGAGGCCGGAGCGAGACGACCCGTCCCGACGCCCAAACCCCGATGCCGAGCTATCATATCATCTCAGGGGTGCAACGCCGGATCCGGGCTGGAAACAGAAGAGAGGACGTATGGCCGACCCAGTCGCTGAATTCGAGGCCTATAGACAGGAACTACTCGACCTGCTGGGCGATCGCGACCCGCTCGATGTTCTCGCCCACACTCCGCGGACCATCGAGGAACGCCTGAAGGGGATCGACGGGTCCGTGTTGTCGATACGCCCGTGTGAAGGCGCCTGGTCCGTGAAGGAGACCCTGGGGCACCTCGGCGACAGCGAGTGGGTGTACGGCTACCGCATGCGCATGATGCTCAGCCACGATGCGCCCGAGATCGCCGGCTACGATCAGGACGCTATGGTAGCAGGTATGGCGCACAATGATCGTCCGCTCTCGATGCTGCTGGAGGAACTGCGCCGCTTGAGAGGGTTGAACCTCGATCTCTACATGAGAACGAAGGGGCCGGCCTGGGAACGCTACGGACTGCACTCGGAACGCGGCGAGGAGAGTGTAGGCCTGTCCATCGAGCTGCTGGCGGGCCACGATCTGAGGCACCGCGACCAGATCGAGCGCACGCTGGTCGCGGTGGGTGCCTGAAGACCATGTCGCGAGAGCAGGAGTCTCTGAGATGAAGCCGCAAGGAACCATGTTGCTCAACCGTGAGGACGTATCTTCGCTGCTGCGTCTGTCCGACTACGTAGAGGTTGTGGAGAACGCCTTCAAGGCGTATGCCCAGGGCACGACACTCGGTCTGGGTCTGTTGCACGTCGACGCGCCTGAAGGCGAGTTCCACATCAAGGCGGGGGGGCCGGGGCAGCCGCGCACCTATTTCGGTCTGAAGGTGAACGCCGGATTCTTCCAGAACCGGCAACGCTTCGGGCTGCCCAACATCCAGGGGACGATCATCCTCTGTGATGGAGAGAACGGTTATCCTCTCGCTTTCATGGACTCCACTGCGATCACCATCAACCGAACCGGAGCCACGACGGCAGTCGCGGCGAAGTATCTAGCCAGGCCGGATTCGCACAGCGTGACCATCTGTGGCTGCGGCACCCAGGGCCGGATCCAACTCCGCTCCCTCAAACACCTCCTGCCAATCGAGATGGCGTACGCGTTCGACTTTGACGCGGGGGTCGCAGAGAGTTTCGCCTCTGAGATGAGCCGGGAGTTGGGGATCGAGGTCACCGCCGTACGCGATCTGGGGAGCGCGACGGGAAAGAGCGACGTGTGTGTTACCTGCACGCCAGCCAGGAGTCATTTCCTCAAGCAGGAGGATGTCCCGCCCGGTATGTTCGTGGCGGCGATCGGGGCGGACGGCCCGGATAAGCAGGAGATCGATCCCAAACTCATGGCCTCGAGCACGGTGGTGGTCGATATTCTGGATCAGTGCGCCGAGGTCGGAGAGCTACATCACGCGATCGAGGGAGGAATCATCGGAAGGGATCAGGTCCACGGTGAGCTCGGAGAGATCATCCTGGGGAAGAAGCCGGGCCGCACATCGGATGATGAGATCACGATCTTCGATTCTACCGGGACCGGATTGCAAGATGCTGCGGCAGCGGCGGCGGCGTATGAAAGGGCGATCCAGTCGGGGAAGGGAACTTACTTCGACTTCTTCGCGAGCGCGCGATGAACCTCGCTGGGCTCGATACCCCGGCCGCCCTCGTCGATGTCTCTCGTATGCACGCCAATCTGGAGCGCGTGGCCTCCTACTGTCGCGAGCACGGTCTCGCCTGGCGCCCGCATGTAAAGACTCACAAGACACCCGAGTTGGCTGCGGCGCAGATAGCGGTCGGCGCCCGCGGCCTCAGCGTGGCCACACCCCGCGAGGCAGAGGTGATGGCCGGGATTACGAATGACCTCCTCTTCGCCTACCCTCCCGTTGGACGTGCCAAGCTCGAGCGCCTGTTGGATCTGCCTGAAGGCCTCGAGTTGACCGTTGGCCTCGATTCGGTCGAAGCCCTGCGGCAGCTGGGCTCGAGCGCCGCTGAGAGAGGCCGAGAGGTTGGCGTCGTTGTAGAGGTCGACGTCGGTCTCCACCGGGTGGGCGTTCAGACGCCGGAAGAGGCTGTGAGCCTAGCGCGCGAGGCGGACCGGCTGGACGGCATCGTCTACAAGGGCATAATGCTCTACCCCGGGCATATCCGGAGCTTCGTCGAGGAGCAGGGGCCGGCGCTTGAGGGCGTCTCCCGCTATCTCGAGCGGGTGCTGGATGCACTCGAAAGCGCGGGCCTCGCCCCGAGGATGGTGAGCGGTGGCTCGACGCCGACCCTCTTCCGCTCGCATGAGGTCGGGGGCTTGACCGAGGTGCGCGCCGGCATGTGCATCTTCAACGACCGTGCGATCGCCGCCATCGGCGCCTGCCGCTGGGAGGACTGTGCCTACACCGTCCTCGCCACCGTCGTGAGCACCGCTTGTCCCGGGCAGGCCGTGATCGACGCTGGCTCCAAGGCTCTTTCGCGGGAGGAGTTGCGAGGACCCGGCGAGGGCTATGGGGTTCTTCTGGATCGGCCCGAGGTGACGGTGGTGGCGCTCTCCGAGGAGCACGGCGTCCTCGATCTGAGCGAGACGGATTGGCGCCCGCGGGTCGGGGACCGGGTCCGCGTAATCCCGAACCACGTCTGCGTGTCAGTGAATCTGCAGGAACGCCTCTACGGTGTCGCGGGAGATGAGCTGCGCCACGAGTGGATGGTGGCGGCGCGGGGCAGAGAGCATTTCCATATCCAATAATCGACAGATGTCGGATATTGGATATTCAAGCTATTATTCTTTTGGTATCGTCCCACCCACGACACGCTTCACGAACTCGCCGCTGGCGATCGTTTCACCCGCGCCCATCCCGTTGATTAGCTCCAACGTTTCAATATCCGCGGTGGACGGATAGCGCTCGGCAAACTGAGCTAGCGTCATCGAGCGGTTGAGCCTCACTATCTCGAGCCGTGCAGGCTGCGCGTTGAGCGCCGCTCTTTCCGTCAGGCGATCGAAGCTCCCGAACGATGCTCGGAATGCATCGTCGTACGTGCTCCACCTGTCCGCCAGCGTGTAGCCCAGGATCTTGTAGACGAGCTTGCCGTACTCGATGAAGACGGCCAGGCCGCGGAACTCGGTCCCATCGCTCGCCGCCGCGCTAAAGTACCCTGCCCGCGCCGGCAGGCCGTTGACCGGCGCGTTGGAGGTTCTTCCCACCTGGATGCCCGACTGAGCGAAGAAGGTATCGGCGGCCTGTCGCACCGAGGACTCCTCGGCGAGGGTGAGCTGGATCACGGCGTCTTCGTTGGGGCTGAGTGCCACCACCTGCTGGGTCATGTTCTGCGTCGTCCACTCGGCTGGCAGGTCAATCCGGAACTTGAGGTCGGGGTGGAGGAAGGTGCTGCCGCGGAAGAATCCGTTTCTCGGGTTCTCGCCGAATACCAGGCCGTCGATCATCTGCAGGTAGCGCGTGCGTTCGACCTCGCCGCCCGACTCGCCGCCGACCTCGGCCAGCCTCTGCTCCATTCGCTCGCGTCGCTCCCCGGGATCCGGGTGGGTCGACATCCAGGCGGGCAGGCCGCCGCCGCCGGCCGCTGCGCTGACCCGGCCCAGCATCTCGAAGACGTCTACCATCTCTGTGGGGTCGTAGCCCGAACGCCGCATGTAGCGGAAGCCGAGGTCGTCCGACTGGCGCTCGTCGTCGCGTCCGAACTTCAGGAAAAGCAGGCCGAGGCTGACGTTGATCACGTCGCCGTAAGCAGCGATCTCGGGCAGGAATATGTATCCGACTCCGACGCCCAGCTGGGCCGCCTGGGCGCGACTGATCTGCTCGGCGGAGTGGCGTGCGGTGACATGGCCGATCTCGTGCCCCAATACCCCGGCCAGTTCCGCCTCGGAGTTGAAGTGGGTGAGGATTCCTCGGGTGACGAAGATGAAGCCGCCGGGAAGGGCAAAGGCATTGACCACCACGTCGTCGACGATCTTGAAGCTCCAGGGCAGGTCCGGTTTCTCGGAATTGGCGGCCAGGTCCAGCCCGATCTGGCTCACATACTCCTGGAGGTCCGGGTTGTCATAGAGGCCCAACGACGCCTCCACCTGCTGGGCGCCCTGGCGCCCCATCTCGATCTCCTGGGCCTCGCTGATCAGCATCAGCTGCCGCTCTCCGGTGGCCGGGTTCACCGGGCAGGCGGTGAGCGTCAGCGTCGCGAGCGCCAGGGCGGGTAAGGCTCGGAATCGTCGCATCTGGAATCGCCTCCTAGCTGGACGTCAATGCACACACCTTGAGGCGTTTGGTCGGGCGGCTTAGCTTGCAGGGCGACACCGGACCGGGCGTCGTGCCCAACCGTCTGTGAAACTCAGGTAGCGTGCGCCCCCGTCTATAATAATGGGAGGCGGAGGTACGCGAGAGGCCCGGCCCCGGCCGCGTCAGCGCCGCGAGACTGGAAGCCAGAATGGAAGAAGGCGAGAAGAAGTTCAAGGAAGGGATATCGTACGGCCTATGGGCGGGCTGGCTATTCGGCTTCGCTGGCCTGCACCGCCTGTATCTGGGCAAGTACGGGACCGGTTTCCTC
This sequence comes from Gemmatimonadota bacterium, assembly GCA_039586255.1. Lineage (GTDB taxonomy): Bacteria > Gemmatimonadota > Gemmatimonadetes > Palauibacterales > KS3-K002. The sequence continues at coordinate 4,990 of JBDHKT010000003.1, forward strand.
TGGCTCTTCACCTGGGGGTTGGGCGGCATCGGGCAGCTCTATGACCTCATCACCATGCGCCGCCAGGTTGAGGAGGCGAACCTGCTGGAGGAGGCCCGCCGGATGCGCTCGTTGCGCTATTCCCAGCCGCGGCGCACGCCCCAGCAGCTCCTGCTCGACGCCGCGTCGAGGGAGGGCGGTAGCCTGACCGTGACCCAAGCCTCAATGATCACCGGCTTCTCGTTCGAGGAGGCGGAGGCGCTGTTGCGGGAGATGGTGGCCAGCGGCTACGTCGATGTGGGGAACGAGCCGGATAGCGGCGTCGTAGTCTACTATTTCCCCGAGTTGCGGCCCCGGCGCCGGCTGGGACCGGAGAAGATATAGGACAGGCCGGAAGCTCGACGCTCCGGCCTGTCAGCCCCCTCGTCTACTGGCGCCTGCCGAGCACCGCCGTCAATTCGAGCACTTGGCCGTCGCGTCGCACCTTGATCACGACCGTGTCGCCCGGCGCATGGTCCCGCAGCGCGTACGTGTAGTCGTAGATGTTCAGGACTTCCTTGCCGCCGAACTCGATCACCACATCGCCCGCCTGTAGACCGGCCTGCTCTGCCGGGCCCCCCTCGCGTACGCCGGAGAGCCGCAGTCCGCCGCCCTCGACCTCACCGAAGTCGGGAATCGTCCCCAGGTAGGGACCGTAGCCACCGCCGCCGCCGGCCTGCGGTCGCTGCTGCTTGACCAGCGTGAGCTCGTCCGGGCTGTCGCCCAGCTCACGGATCAAGGCGGCGGCGAACTTGCCCACCTCTGCCAGGCCCTCGGCGTTGATCAGGTCCCAATCGTCATCCGGCCTGTGGTACTCTGAATGTGTGCCGGTGAACAGGTGCAGTACGGGGACCTCGCGTGCGTAGAACGAGGTCTGGTCGCTGGGCCCGTAGCCGTCGCCGATGTGGCTGAGCGTCAGCTCGCTGGCGGCATCGAGCGAATCGAGCAGCGCCGGGAACTCCTCCGCCGTCTCCGTGCCGAAAACCTGCAGACTACCGTCACGCAGGCGGCCGACCATGTCGAAGTTCACCATCGCTGTGATGTTCTCGAGAGGGAACGGCGGGTTGCTCACGAAGTGCTCTGAACCGAGCAGCCCCATCTCCTCAGCCGCGAACGCGACGAAGACCAGGCTGCGCGACGGCTGCAGCTCAGGGTTCGCGGCGAAGTACTCGGCCAGTCCGAGTAGCACGGCGGTCCCGGAAGCGTTGTCGTCGGCGCCGTTGTGTGGCTCCTCCGCGTCGGGCGCCAGCGAGCCTGGGCCGCCCATACCGAGGTGATCGTAGTGCGCGCCGACCACGATCACCTGGTCGGCCAGCGCCGGATCGCGGCCCGGCAGTCGGCCCACTACGTTAAACGCTTCCACCCGTAGCGGCTCGACCTTGGCATCAAGGAGGACCTCGAGCTCGTCGTCCTGGAGCCACGCCAGGACCTCCTCGCTCTCGAGGATCTGGACCACCGGGATGCCCACGCCGTGGGGCGGATCGCCGGGCCGCGGAGCCTGGAGTCGGGATACGGTCAGCAGCACGGCCTCGGCGCCCTGATCCCGCGCGGTCGTCGCCTTGCGGCGCGGCGACGGGTCGACCCCCGAGCCGTGAGGATCGAAATCATCCGGAACCCCACCGCGCAGAGTGGCGATCTTCGGGCCTTCGTTCGAGTCGAGGCCCTCATAATCCTCATCGTTCAGCCCGTAGCCGGCGATGAAGGCGTCGCCACTCAGCGAGCCGGCAGCCGAGAAGTTGAAGGGCACCCAGTCTTTGAACAGCTCGAGCTCTATGGAGCCGCGCGCCGAGCGGAGCACCAGTCTGCTGTCGGCCGCAATCGAGATGGTCGTCGTGATACGGAACGGTTGCAGGTAGCCGTCTGTGCCCAGCGGCTCCAGTCCGCTGGATCCGAACAGCCTCGCGATGTATGAGGCGGCGCTGTCGGCGCCCGGCTCGCCGGCCTCGCGGCCGGCCAGCTCATCGCTTGCCAGATACTTGACGTGGCCGAGCAACGCCTGGGACTCTATGCTCTGGGCGGTTGTCGGGGCGGGCGAGAACAAGACACACATCGCTGCTAGAGCCGGTAGGTACGCGGCCCGGCAACGGAAAGGTCTCCCGTGGTTGCGCGAAGTGCGCGCAACTTGTTCGATTGATCTTGTCATGGTGGCCCGAACTTACATCGGCCGAGGCGCCGACGTCCAGTTGTCCGTGAGCGAGCTGGGCGCTGGTCCGCCGGTGATCGTCCTGCACGGCGGGCCCGGCGCCGGCCACGACTATCTACGCCCTACGTTCAGCCGGCTGGCCGATGAGTTTCACCTCTACTTCTATGACCAGCGTGGGGGCGGCCGCTCGCCGGTGGCGCGCCCACGCGAGATCGGCTGGCGCGATCACGTGGCCGACCTCGAGTCGCTGCGCCGCGAGTGGGGATTCGAACGCCTGACCCTGCTGGGTTACTCCTGGGGTGGCCTGCTCGCTCTACTCTATGTCAGCAAGCACCCGGAACGAGTCCGGACCCTGGCGCTCGTCGCGCCGGCGACGGGGTGGGGCGACTACCATCGCCGCTTCAAGGAAGAGTTCGACCGACGCTCACGCTCCGCCGAGGTGATGCGAATGCGCGCCGAGCTAGATGCTTCCGGGCTCGCGGAGCGAGATCCCGCAGCGTACCGGCAGCGCCGCTTTGTCCTGAGCGTCGCCGGGTACTTCAAGGATCCGCGCGATGCCCGAGATGTGACGCCGTTCGTCGTGCAGGAGCAAGCACGTCAGGCGACCTGGGCCAGTCTCAAGGGCCACGGCCCGGAGCTGCGGCGCCGGCTTGGGGCGTTGCGTGTACCGACGCTGATCCTGCACGGTCGCTACGATCCGATACCGATGGAGTGGGCGGAGGAGCTTGCCGAGCTGATGCCTGAGGCACGACTGGTGGTGCTGGAAGAGAGTGGGCATCTACCGTATTCGGAGGAGGCGGAGCGCATGTTCGCAGAGCTCCGCGGGTTTCTCCGGGAGGAGACAGCTCGATGAGCCGCCGCTATCGCATGGAGGCGCAAGAGCTCGCCGCTGCGGAGGCGCTGGGCCCGGGGCGCGTGCCGCCCAAACCGCGACCCGCCGCCGGGGTCATCCTGGCTCGCGACGCGGAGGCGGGGCCCGAGGTGCTCCTCGTCCGCCGCCGCAGCGACGTCGGTTTTGCCGCCGGCGCCTACGTATTCCCCGGCGGCACGCTGGACGCGGCCGATGCCGATGCAGCTTGGGAGGACTGGCTGCACGAACCGCCCGAGGAGGCGGTGGAGGGCGCCGCCGACCCGGACGGTCCCTCGGCGCGCACCTTCGTGGTGGCGGCACTGCGCGAGCTGTTCGAAGAGACAGGTGCGCTGCTGGCTTCGGGGGCGATGCCCGCTCACGATACGCTCGCGCGGCATAGGGAGGCCCTCGTCGCGGGCCGCAGTCTCTTCCTCGACATCGTCAGCGGCCTGAACCTTCGCTTGGCCGGCGATCGGCTCCTGCTCTGCGCCCGTTGGATCACACCCGAGCCGCTGTCACGACGCTACGATGCCCGGTTCTTCCTCGCCGAGGCGCCGCCCGATGCACAGATCAGCGCCGAGCTGGGGGAGCTGGTCGAGCACGCGTGGATCACGCCGGGTGAAGCTCTGGAGCGCTACTTCGACTACGACATCCATATGCTCTTCCCCACCGCCCGCACGCTGGGCTGGCTGGAGGATGGGGATAGCGTGGCCGTTTGGCGCGAGCGCTTCCGCAAGACAGAGATCAAGGCGATCCTGCCAAGGCTCATACGCACCAGCGGCCAGGTCATCCCCATCATGCCCGATGAGCCGCGCTACGATGAGCGGGAAGGCGATGGCTGATGCTGCCGGTGGTTGGGTAAAGACGGTGGTCGCGGCAAACCCGGGGCCGCTGACCCTCGACGGCACCCGTACCTACATCCTCGGGCCGGCGCCCTGCGTCGTGATCGACCCGGGGCCCGACCTGGCGGACCACCTGGATGCCGTCGAGGTCACCCTGGGCACGCTTGACGTCCAGGCTCTCTGTGTCACCCACTACCATGCGGACCACGCGGCGGGTGCCGCCGACTTGATCTTGCGGTTGGCTGCGCCGCTGGCGGCGACGCCGGAGTCCGCCGAAAGGGCCGCGCTCGACCCGCCCGACCTGCCGCTCGTACCAGGCTCGACCCTGAGCTTCGGCGGCGGTCACCTCGAGATCGTCCCCGCTCCCGGCCACTGTGCCGACCACGTCTGCTTCCACTGGCCGCAGGCGCGGGCGCTGTTCGCGGGCGACGTCGTCCTCGGCGAGGGGACCTCGATGATCGCGCCGCCGGAGGGCGACATGGCCGCCTACATGTCGACGCTGGAGCGGCTGGCCGGGCTCGACCTATCGATCATCTATCCGGGCCATGGTCCGGAGATCACCGAGCCGGCGGAGAGGCTCGACGAGTACATCGCGCATCGCCTGAAACGCGAGCAGCAGGTGCTCGACGCGCTGACCGCCGGCGCGGACACGCCCGCCGAGATACGGACTCTTGTCTATGGGGACCTGGATCCGCGTCTGTTCGGTGCCGCCGAAGGATCAGTGCTAGCCCACCTCGCGAAGCTCGCCGACGATGGGTACGTGAGAGTGGAAGAGGACCGCTACCTGCCGATGACCTGAGGCGCCTAGTGTTCGGCCACAGTGGTCATGAGACATGGTTGGGGTCGGCCGGGGGGATCCTCGGAGCGGACATTTGGAGCGCCCCGGCCCGTCCTCGACCGTGGCCTGGCGCCGCGCGACATGAAGCGAGAGGATCCCCCGGCCGGCCCCAGCGTCCCCTGCTTACGCGTCATCATCACTGTGGCCGAACACTAGGCGTCGTAGAGCTCGGACAGGTCAGTATCCGCGAGGTCGACCAGGAACCCGGCGATCTTCCTCGTCACGTCCTCGAAGAACCGTTGCCCCTTCTCGGCTGTCGCGCGGGACGGGTCCCCGTCGCCGGTGTCGGAGGTGATCTCGGTCCACTTTCTCGGCGCCCAGGCCCAGCGCTCTCTCAGGGCTCCGATGCGGAAGTTCTTCGCCGAGCCTTTTCCCGCCTCGGACAGTGGCAGCACCCAATCGCCGGCCAGGTGCAGCATCAGGCTCGTCTCCATCTCGCCGGCGTGGTCGCCGGGCAGCTCGAAGAGCTCGTCCGTAGGTACGACCTCGTACCAGTTCAGAGTGCAGAGAAATGGTCCGACGTCCACCTGTAGCTCTCGAATCATCTGCCGGAAATCATTCCCGCCGTGCCCATTCAGGATGACGAGCTTGCGTATGTCCTGAGCATCGAGGCTACCCACGAGATCCTCCAACATCAGGGCTTGGGTGCTCGGGTTGAGATTGAGTGTGAGTTTGATGTCGAGTTGCTGAGTGTTGACGCCGAACGGTACGGTCGGGAGAACGATGACTTTCGCTCCCTCGCTCCAGGCCAGGCGCGCGGACTCCCTGGCTATCCGCTCTGTCTCCAGAGTGTCCGTGCCGTAGGGCAGGTGGAAGTTGTGGGCCTCGGTGGCGCCCCACGGAAGAACGGCGACCTCGTAGTCGGTCTCCCGGACAGACTTCCAGGTCGTCTCTGCCAGCATGTACGGACTCCCAGCCATTTTCACGTCGTCCTGTCTGTCGATCGATATTGCGGGCTCCTGTCCCAGCAAGGTACTGGGAACGCAGCGTGCCGGACTAGTCTGTTCTGTTCCCGAGTAGTTGCGACGGAGGTCGGAGCCGGGGGACCACTCGCTCCGGTCGACCCGGCAGTCGAGGTCGGTGCACCCCGCGAGGACATCGTGTAGCTCGCCCGCAGTTTTGGCCTGAGGATCTGAGCCGGGTCGCTAACACCAGCTCCGCTCGGCGGTCCCCCGGCTCCTCCCGGCCCGGATCGAGGTGGTGCACAGAGAGGCAGGGAGCGGGTCGTCGAGCGAAGCTGGTTTTAGCGACCCCGCGGTCACGCCGGCAGGCGTGAGCGCGGGGGAGGCCGGAGCGAGACGACCCGCTCCCTGCCTCGCGCCCTACCTCGACAAGGGCGGTCAGCTCTGCTAGACTCAGCCGCCGTATGTCGGCTCCCGGGACCGGCGCCATCGAGGCGGGTCGAGTGGCCGGGAGGCATGCAGGTAGTGCGTAGTGGAGGCGCAATCGGCAGTTGTCTCGGCTCACGATCATCTTTCTCACGATCTTCGTAGACCTCATCGGGTTCGGCATCGTCCTGCCCCTGTTGCCGTTCTACGCCCAGGAATTCGGCGCGTCTCCCTTGGTCATCGGTCTCATCGTGGCGGCGCACCCGGCGATGCAATTCGTATTCGGTCCGATGTGGGGGCGGCTGTCAGATCGCGTGGGACGTAGGCCGATCCTGCTCTTGGGGCTTGTCGGATCGGGGATCTCCTATCTGATTTTCGCGCTGGCGGGCAACTTGGTGTGGCTGCTCGCGTCGCGTATGATGGCGGGCATGGCGGGCGCCAACGTGCCCGTCTCGCAGGCCTACATCGCGGACAGCACGGACCTGGAGAATCGCACACGCGGGATGGGTCTGGTCGGCGCCGCCTTCGGCCTCGGCTTCATCGCCGGCCCGGCCATCGGCGGCGCGCTGAGCCAGTTCGGCTACGCCGTCCCCGGGTTCTTCGCCGCCGCACTCTGCTTCGGCAACGCCGCTGCCGCAGTATTCCATCTGCCGGAGTCGTTGAGTCCGGAACTCCGCGCCAGGGCCGCCTCACGGGGCTCGGCAGGCCTGCTGGGGCGCCTCAAGTTGGGTGTGCACTTTGCCCGGCGCCCGGCGATCGGGACCCTCATGACGATCTTCCTACTGGCCACCTTCGTCTTTGCGGCCTTCACCACCGTGTTCCCGCTCTGGCTCGGCGTCGAGCTGGGCTACGACGCCCGGCATGCAGGTTACCTGATGGCCTATCTGGGATTGCTGATGGCCATCCTGCAGGGCCGACTTCTGGGACCGTTGGCCCGGAGGTTCGGGGAGCGTCGGCTGCTGGTTACGGGCACGAGTACCCTCGTTGCCGCCTACTTGCTCCTGCCACTCTCGGGGGTCCTCTGGATTCTCTTCGGTACGCTGGCACTCGTCGCCTTCGGTACCGGGCTCAACTGGCCGTCGCTCAGCAGCCTGGCATCTCAGTACACACAGCTCGACATGCAGGGCGCCATCCTGGGCGTCATGCAGTCGCTCTCGGCGCTCGGTCGCATGCTGGGTTCCATCTGGGCTGGCTGGGTGTTCGGAACCTGGAGTCCGACGGCGCCGTTCGTGCTTTGCGCAGCGCTCATGGGTCTCGCGGCGGCCTTTGCAGTCCTGTTGATGATCAGAGCTCCGTCGCCTGTGCAGGGGAGTCCGGAGCGGGCCGTGAGATCTAACTTGCCCACACCAGGTGCATCGCGTACCAATTGAGGTCCTATGCCTGAAACGCGACCGCGAACGATCGGTGAGCTGAGGAGCTCGGGCTACGCTGCCTGCTCCGTCAAGGACGAGATGCGGGCGAACCTCATCGCCAAGCTCGAGTCCGGCGCGGCGATCTTTCCGGGCATCGTCGGTTACGAAGACACTGTAATCCCACAGCTGGTCAACGCCATCCTGGCGCGACACAACTTCATCCTGTTAGGCCTGCGCGGGCAGGCGAAGAGCAGGATATTGCGTCAACTGGTCGAACTCCTCGATGAGCGGATACCGATCATCGCAGGCTCGGAAGTGAACGACGATCCGTTCCATCCGATCAGCAAGTACGGTCGGTTGAAGCTCGAGGAGCTGGGCGAAGCGACGCCCGTCGACTGGATCCCGCGCGACCAGCGCTACGTGGAGAAGTTGGCGACGCCCGACGTGACGATCGCCGACATTATCGGCGATGTCGATCCCATCAGAGCCGCCCGCGGCGGCCACGTGCTCTCCGACGAACTCACCATACACTACGGCCTCCTGCCGCGCGCGAACCGCGGGATCTTCGCGGTTAACGAATTGCCCGACCTGGCCGGCAAGATACAGGTGGGGCTGTTCAACATCATGCAGGAGGGCGATGTCCAGATAAAAGGTTATCCGATCCGACTCGCTCTCGAAGTGCAGCTCGTGTTCACTGCGAACCCTGAAGACTATACGGCGCGTGGCAAGATCATCTCGCCGCTCAAGGACCGGATCGGCGCCGAGATCATGACGCATTACCCGCGCGATGTCGATCAAGGCATCGCTATTACGGAACAGGAGGCGTGGACGGAACGGAGTGGCCGTCCTGTGCGAATCCCCGGCATGATCAGGGAGATCGTCGAGCGCATCGCGTTCGAGGCGCGCGATGACCAGCGCGTCGATCGACGCTCCGGCGTCTCGCAGCGTTTGCCGATCACCGTGTTGGAGAGCGTGGTTTCGAACGCCGAGCGCCGGGCGATCGCCAACCATGAGGAACGCGTCGTCCCGTGGGTGGCCGACATCTACGCGTCGCTGCCTTCGATTACCGGGAAGCTGGAGCTCGAGTACGAAGGCGAGCTGGAGGGCGGCACCAAGGTAGCCTTCGACCTGATCTCGCGTGCGGCGGGCGCGACCTTCGACCAGTACTTTGTCGAAGAGGACGCGGAGCCGATAGTCGAGTACTTCGATTCCGGCGGCGCCCTGCAGGTCTCCGAACTGTCCGGCGCTGAGGCCTGCCTGAAGGGCTTCGGGTCCGTTCCCGGGCTCGTGGAGCTGGCCCATACGGCAGCGGCCGGCGAAGCGGATGTGGCTGAAGCCGAGCGGCTTGTGGTCGCCAGCGAGGTTGTCTTGGAGGGCCTGGTGGCGAAGCGCAGGATCAGCCGCAGCGAGGCCGGCAGCTATTCGCGCCGAAGAGAGCGGCGGCGGCCGCATGGGTTGGGAGACACTTCGTGGCCCCAAGAGATCTGAGCATCCACCATCACCATCTGAGCGCGGGCCGCCATCTCTATCCGGCGCTCGTCTTCGCTCAGTTTCTTCATGCGTTCGAGGACTACGTCGCCAAGTATCACGAACGCTTCCCACTCTTCTCGCTGGCCCCGGAGTTCTTCGTGTCGCTACACCTCGCCATGTTCTTGCTGCTCGCGGCGATGATTCCCTCCGTCGCCCACGGCCGGCTCTGGGCGCTCAAGCTGGCCAAGTTCTGGGCGATTGTTCAGATCCTCGCCGGCGCCGGACATCTGATGATTGGGGTCATAGAGTGGGGTTACTACCCAGGGCTATGGACGGCGCCGCTCTTGCTGATCTTCGGCGCCGCGTTGGGCCGCAGCCTCCGCGCTCCCGTGCCGGCAACCGAGCTCAACGCCGCGTGAGCCGCAGCGGCGGCTAGGGCTTCTCCAGATCGTACACCCGAATACGTTCCACTCCGAGATCGTCTCGGTGCCGGCCCAACAGAAAGTCCCGGCCTATCTGATAGGGCCTCAGGCCCACCGGCGTCTCCACCGTTCCCAGCCAACGGCCGTCGGGATCGAAGACTTTCCAGTGGGGCCGGGCCTCCCACGGTAGGCGATAGCCCTCGACCCAGAGGTGTCCTTCGTCATCGACCAGGAGTCCCTGGTAGGCCGGCAGGTATTCGGGGATGGGAAGGTCGAGCTCGTAGTAGTGGGCGTATAGGCGGCGCTGTATTTGGTCCTGTGCGTCGTCCAGGCTTTCCTCCCTGTACCGATCGTAGACCGCCGCGCTCGGGCGCCGATCGGTCTCCGGCCAGCGGATGTACGAGTTCAGGGTGCCGTCCAGCCGCCGGCGCTCGATCTGATTAGTGTAGCCGTTCCCGACGAACAGCCACCAGCGTCCGACAGCGACGGATGCTTGGGCTGCGAGTGGGATGAAAGGGAAGTGGGTGTGGTCTCCGTAGCTGTGCACGTAGCGAGGGGGAGCCTTTATCTCCATCAAGCTGTCGGCCGGCTTCCCGTTGCTGTTGTAGCGAAAGTACTGTCGCGAGCCCCGGATGATCTCGCCGGGGGCACCGGTCAAAGCTCCACTGGCCCTGACGGCGAGCCACGTGCCGTCTCCGAACCCGTCCAGGACATCGGGCGGTCTTCCTCCCGGCACGGCCTCGATGCGTGCCGAGCTCAGGAACTCACCGCTGGACCGGTACATGTTCACGCGGCCGTTACCGTTGTCAGAGACGACGATCGTCCCCCGTGGACCGGGCCACAGCCGCATCGAAGAGAACTCGCCGAACTCGCCGGGCCCCTGTCCGTGCCGCCCGGCGTTCCACAAGTGCGTACCTTCGAAATCGAAAAAGCGGAGCTCGCCGGTCCCGGCGTTGCTAACCACGATCAGGCCGTCTTGCAGCCGCAGAGCGTCGAGCACACGATAGAGTTCGTACGGTTCTTCCCCTTCTTCGACGCCGATCTCGAGGAGCGGCTCGTCCGCCACCCGCCAAGCCTCGCCCGGTCCCCAGGCGGGCTGCAGGTTCTCCACGACGCGAACCCCGGCGCTGTCGCGCACCATCCAGGCCTCGGCCGGCTCGGGCTCCACCCCGCCACAGCCGACAGCAGAGATGACTGCCACGGCGAGTAAGGGAGCCGCGCAACACTCCTCTCTATGCATTATCGGGTGCCTCTCTCCTCGTCGGGCTCGTCGGTGGCTAGCTGTTCCAACACGCGCCCGTTCCCGACGCCCGCAACCGATGGGTGAGCACCAACCGCTGCTCACCACTGCTCTCCCCTCAGTCGCATTCTGCCGGGGGCATGCCCATGGTCAGCAGGCTCGATCCAAGCCGGGAGGAGCCGGGGGACCGGCGAGCGGAGTTGGTTTTAGCGACCCGGCTCCGATCCTTGGGCCAAGTCTGAGGGTGAGCTGCCCGATGTCCTCGCGGCAAGCACCGACCCCGACTGCCGGGTCGACCGGAGCGAGCGGTCCCCCGGCTCAGACCCCCAGCGATCTGGGTTGAAATCCAACTCAAGTCAGTCGGCACCCAGATCCCGACCGAGCGTGCCCCAATAGACGACGCGGGCGGGTCCCTCGAGCTCGAGGTCTGTGAAGCTACCGTCGGTCTCGCGCTGGAAGCGGACGGTAAGACGGTCTCCGCTCCTTGTTGTGACTTCGACCGGCGACTCGACTTGGCCGGCTGCGCACAGAGCCACCGCGGCGGACATCGAGCCGCTGCCGCAGGCGAGGGTCTCCGCCTCGACGCCGCGCTCGTAGGTGCGAATCCGTATGCGATGTCGGTCGACGACTTCCACCAGGCTTACGTTCGCCCCGGGAGGACCGAGTTCCGGGGCGGAGCGAAGCGGTCGGCACAGCGGTTCGATGGGCCCTTCAGGCATCGCGGCCAGAGGGACTACGAGGTGAGGGATGCCGACCTCGACGAAGTGTCCAGTGCGCTCGCCGTCGCCGCCGGTTACGGATCGGTCAAGTTCGACGGTCGGTCGGATTCGATAGCGGAGCGCTACCGCCACCCCCGAGACACGAGCTTCGATGTCGCCGTCGTCTGTATCGATGACCATCTGCTCGACGGCCAGCCCCTCGAGCACGGCGAACCGGGCGGCACAGCGTGTACCGTTCCCGCAAGTTCCGAACTCTCTGCCGTCCGGGTTCCAGAAGCGAACGCGGACGTCGGCGTCCGCCCGCTCGCTGGGGCCCACCAGTATGAGACCGTCGGCGCCCACCGATGTCCCCCTTCTACAGAGCTCCAGCGCCAGCTCGCCGAGATCGGGCACATCCGCGGCGCCTGCGGCGTTAAGCAGGATGAAGTCGTTACCGGCTCCCGAGATCTTGCAGAATCCGAGGCGCGTATCGGCCTTATCGCTCATTATCGGACTCAGATCTCAGCGGACGCCTCGTCGTCGTCTGCAGGTTCATACTCGACCTCGCCCTCTGCGGGCGACGCGTCCTCGGCCTCCGGCTCAGGCTCGGCCGCACGTCGGCGCCGGCCCAGCGTGATGGCGGTACTGGCGACGCCGATTACGAGCCCGGCGAGCAGCGGAACTAGCGAGATCAAGGCCAGCGGGACCTGAAACTTCCAGAAGAGGAATTCGACGTCGACCGCGTGGAGGTTCTGGCCGGCAAAGAAAATGATCGCCGCCGTCAACAACATTAGAGAGATCTCTCGCACCCTGATCATACGCTCTCCCGTGTCGCGGGACATCTTACGGAGATGTCCCGGCTGAGAAAGTTGTCAGCTGTTGCCGGGACAAGCTAACTTGGGCCGACTCTGGACGGTAGAACTCAGGCGATTAGCCATCATGCGTTTCACTACCTACTCGAAGTACAAGGGGAATCTGCTCGAGTCGCTCAATCTGCAAGGGCTGCTCGACCAACTTGCGGATTTCCTCCTGCAAAGCGGGTTTGCCGGCGGACCGTACTATCACCCGTTCTGGGGCGACTTCGGTGCGGACGAGCCGCAGGACAACCTCGAGTCGCTTAAGCAGGCGATCCTGCAGAAGCTGTTGGAGACCGGGCAGGTTACGCCCGACATGCTGAGGGCGCTGGCCGAGGAGCCGGACGAGGAAGGCGCGCGCCAGCTGGCGGAGCTGTTAGATGATATTGTCCAGCGGCTGATCGAGGAGGGCTACCTTCGGACGGAACAGCTTCCCCAGATGCCGACCGAAGGACAGCCGGTGACGGGCCCGGGTTCCATCGGGAAGGGCGCGTCTCGTGCCATCAAGTTCAACCTCACGCAGAAGGGCCTCGATTTCCTGGGCTACAAGACGCTCAAGGACTTGCTGGGCTCTATCGGCAAGTCGAGCTTCGGCGCCCACGAAACCCCCGAGTTGGCGACGGGCGTCGAGGCGGAAGCCGCGTCCAAGAAATACGAGTTCGGCGACACCATGAACCTCGATGTGCCCTCCACGCTGAAGAAAGCGATCGAGCGAGAGGGGCTCGGTGTGCCGATCAACCTGGACTACGACGACCTGCACGTGCACCAGTCGGAGTATCGCTCGTCGTGTGCGACCGTTCTGATGCTCGACTGCTCGCACTCGATGATTCTCTACGGCGAAGACCGTTTCACGCCGGCGAAGAAAGTCGCACTCGCCCTGGCCCATCTCATACGGACGCAGTATCCCGGTGATACTCTGCGGGTCGTACTGTTCCACGACAGCGCCGAGGAGATCCCGCTCGCCGAACTGGCCAGGGCGCAGGTGGGCCCCTACCACACCAACACCGCCGAAGGGTTCCGGCTCGCTAGGCGCTTGCTCCTCGCGCAGAAGAAGGACATGCGCCAGATAATCATGATCACCGACGGCAAGCCGTCGGCGGTCACGCTCGGTCCGGGGCGGGTATATAAGAACCCGATCGGGCTCGATCCTCGAATCCTCAGTGAGACGTATCGCGAGGTGACCCTCTGTCGCCGGTCGGGCATCCAGGTCAACACGTTCATGATGGCGCAGGACTACGCGCTGGTCGAGTTCGTCAAGAAGGTGTCGGAGCTCTGCAGGGGTAAGGCTTACTTCACGTCGACCGTCACGCTCGGCCAGTACATCATGATGGACTTCCTGCGCCGCAAAACGCGTCGCGTCTCCTGACAATGGTGCGCATCGAGGCGCGCGGTGGCGGTGTCCTGTTCGAAGTGTGGGTCCAGCCTCGAGCGTCCCGCACCGAGGTCGCCGGCACACACGGCGAGGCCGTCAAGATCCGCCTGGCCGCTCCGCCGGTCGAAGGCGCGGCCAACGCGGAGCTGGTGGCATTCCTCGCCAAGCAGCTGGGAGTGTCGAGATCGGCTGTGAGGATCATAAAGGGCGAGCGGGGGCGCAACAAAGTTGTCGAGGTCGAGGGGATCTCTCAGGCTGATGTGCAGGCGTTGCTCCGCTAGCCCGGGCTCAGCCGAGGGCTGGTTGCAGAGGTGAGCCATGGCGCGCGCCTTCGCCCGCTGACCGTCGCCGCCTACGGCGCGCCGGGCTTGGTACTCGCCGCGCTGGCGCTCACCTTCTACGTCTTTCTGCCCAAGTACTACGCCGATGTCCTGGGCATCGACCTGACCGTGCTCGGTGTCGTGGTGCTGTTGTCGAGGGTCTGGGACGCGGTCATCGATCCGGCCATCGGCGCACTATCCGACCGCACGCGAACCCGGTGGGGCCGGCGCCGCCCCTGGATGGTCGCCGGATCAACCCCGCTCGCCGTCTGCTTCGTTCTGCTCGTCGTACTTCCTCGCTCGGGAGACCTGCTGGCCGAAGGGCTCTACCTGGGCGGCCTCAGCTTCTTGTTCTTTCTGTTCTGGACGATGGTGACGGTGCCCTACGAGGCGCTGGGCGCGGAACTGTCCTTCGACTACGACGAGCGCAGCCGGCTCCTCGGCACCCGCGAAGCAGCGGTATTGGCCGGTACGCTGATTGCGGCGGTGATTCCGATCGTGGTAGGGGTGGGTGCCGATCTGACGGGTGACCTGGCGCGGGAACGATCCCGCTACCTCGATATCGCACTGATCTACGCGCTTCTTGTCGCCGTCCTGGTCGGCGGCTGTGTGCTCGTCGTGCCCGAGCGCCTTTGGGCCGAGTCCCAGCGACCGAAGGCGTTTCTCCGCAACCTCGCCGGAATCTGGCGGAACCGTCCCTTCCGGATCCTACGGTGCGCCTATGCGGTCAGCGCATTGGGCTTCTCCGTCGCTGCGACCGTTATCCTGTTCTATGTGCAGTACGTGCTGGGCAGCGCAGCGGGTCCGCTTTTTCTCGCGGTCTATTTGGGGATCGGCGCGGCGACCGTCCCGCTGTGGATCTGGCTGGCGCGGCGTCTCGAAAAGCGGCGCGCCTGGCTCCTGGCGCTTGGTGTCAACACGATGGCGTTCGTCCCGGCTCTTCTGCTGGGGCGAGGTGACGCGTTAATCTTCGGCGTCATCGTCGCCTTATCGGCGTTGGGTGTCGGAGGCGTGATGGCGATTCCGCCGTCGATGCAGGCGGACGCGATCGACTACGACGAGTGGACGAGCGGCACGCGGCGCGAGGGCGAGTACATCGGGTTCTGGTCAATCGTGAAGAAGCTGGCCGCGGCTCTGAGCGCGGGCCTCGCGTTCCCTATCCTCGACTTTTCCGGCTATGTGCCGGGCTCGGAGCAGCAGGTGCCGGCGGCGCTCTGGACGCTGCGACTTCTCTATGTTGGGACCCCAAGCCTGTGCAACCTGATCGCCATCAGCATCGCTTGGCGCTATCCTATCGACCGGGTGACGCACGAAAAGATTCGTGACGAGATCGACGCCCGGCTGGCGCCGAGCGCCACAACTCGAACGGCAACAGTATGATTCTCTCTGTCGCACTGACCGCGTTGGCTGCAGCAGCGGCTATGATGAGCCTGGTCTGGGTTCTGAGCTTGATCAAGCATGACGCCGGTATCATCGACGTCTTCTGGGGGCTGGGCTTCCTGCTCGTGACATGGCTCTATTTCTTCATGACCGAGGGCGCAACGGCACGAAGGTACGTTGTGTTGTGCGCGGTCACGCTCTGGGGCCTTCGTTTGTCGCTGTACATTCTCAAGCGCAACTGGGGGAAAGCCGAAGATTACCGGTACCGCGAAATCAGGGAGCGCAACCCGCGCACCTATCCCTGGCGGAGCCTCTTCACCGTGTTCTGGCTGCAGGCGTTCCTCCTGTGGGCGATATCCATGCCCCTCCTCCAGGCTCAACGCAGCGCCGTGCCAGCCGGCTTGACCTGGACCGACGCGCTGGGCGCTCTGGCCTTCGCGGTCGGCCTCGCCTTCGAGGCCGGCGGTGACTGGCAGCTCGCGCGTTTCAAGCGCGATCCGGCCAACGCCGGCAAGGTCCTCGATCGCGGATTCTGGCGAAGCACGCGTCATCCCAACTATTTCGGCGACGCCATGGTGTGGTGGGGGCTCTTCCTATTCGCGGCGGCGACGCCGCGCTCGTTGTGGACGATCTACAGCCCGGTGCTCATGACCGTCCTCTTGATGAGGGTGTCGGGCGTTACGCTACTCGAGAAGAGACTGGCGGAAGTGAAACCCGGGTACCGGGAGTACGTCGAGCGGACCAACGCATTTTTCCCCTGGTTCCCGAAGCGGAAGACCTGATTCCGAATACCGAATACCGAACACCGAGTAGCGAAGCAGGTCCAAAGACTTCACTAAACGGCATCCAGCATTCGGTATTCGATGGCCGACATCGGGGGCCCGGACTACCTCTGGATGTTTGCAATAAAGGGAACACCGCCGTTGCGCGGACGGTTCCTGGACCGCTCTCTTGTGGGGAGAAGGTGGATCCTACACCGCGACAGCTTCGGCGAGGCGTTGTGAGGCGTATAAGACCAGCTGTTCCGACGACCCTCATCCTGTTGGCGGCGGCGCTCGCCTGCCCAATCCAGAGACCGCCCATCCCACGGGAGTATTACGATTTCCGCGCGGAGCTTCAGGAGAATGTGGCCGACACCGCTGTCGCTGAGATGGAAGGTGATCAGGCGATGCAGGGTAGGCTGGAAGACAGACTCCCCGACCTGGCGGCCATCCTGACCACCGATTCCCTGATCGCGACGCTAGATGTGGATCCCTTCCTCTGGCCCCTCGGGAGCGCGGTCGCCGCCGTTCTGATGCGGACGCTGGACTCCGATATAGCGGGTGGCAGGGTGCGTTCGGCCTATGGGAAGCCCGATGGCCAGCGCCTTGCGGTCGACGCCATCGTTATCGGTCTCGGGAAAAGCTTGCGTCGTTTGCGGGCCGGGGCAGTGGAACGCTGAACTAGCTGTCGGCCGCGAGGCGCTCCTCCAGGTCTATCCCGCGAGTAGCGAAGATGCACATCACGACATCGCCGATCTTGTTGTTCGGGGTCGAGGCGCCGGCGGTGAGGCCGATCTCCACGTTCCCTTCCGGCAGCCAGTCGCTGTCGATCACCACGCGGTCCGTCCCCACGACCTTGTGGCTGATCGTCCGCGCCTCCGGGTCGATGCACGTGGAGTCTTCCAGGTGATATGTCTGCGTGTGCCGCGCGCAGATCTGTGCCAGGTGGTTCGTGTTGCTCGAGTTGTAACCGCCGATCACTATCATGATGTCCGGTGGCGACTCCATCATGCGTGTCACGGCGTCCTGCCGGTCCTGCGTCGCGCTGCAGAGGGTATCGAAGTGACGATAGTGGACGTCCAGGTTCTCGATGCCGTAGCGCTCCGTCATCGCCGCGCGGAACTCCCGCGCGATCCTCTCGGTCTCTGATGCCAGCATGGTGGTCTGGTTCGCCACGCCGATCTTCGCCAGGTCCCGGTCGGGGTCGAAGCCCTCGGAGCACGCGTAGCCGAAACGCTCAAGAAAGGCATCGCGATCACCACCGTTGATGACGTAGTCACAGACGATGCGGGCCTCATCCATGTCGCGGACGATCAGATAGGCACCGCTGTGACCGCTCGCCTGTGACGCGGTCGCCTTCGTCTCCTCGTGGAAATGCTTGCCGTGGATGATGGCCGTGTGGCCGTCACGAGTGTAGCTCTCCACCCGCTTCCACACGTTGAGCACCGAGCCGCAGGTCGTGTCGACGAGCAGGCAACCGATGTCGCGGAGCTCCTCGAAGTCGCGCATTGTCACTCCGAAAGCCGGGATGATCACAACGTCTTCCGGAGTGAGCCTGCTGAAGTCGAAGCGGCCGTCCTGGCCTGGCATCAGAAATTCGATGCCCATCTCCCGCAGGCGGTTGTTGACGTGCGGGTTGTGGATAATCTCGCCGAGCAGGAAGAGGCGGCGGTCGGCGAACTTGTGTCGCGCTTCGTAGGCGTACTGTACGGCGCGATCCACACCGTAACAGTAGCCGAACTCTTCAGCCAGGCGAACCGAAACGCCACTCGAGGAGACACGATAACCACGCTCGCGCAGCCGATCGACGACGTGCGAGTGGTACTCGCCCTCCAGCACGGGTAGCACCGTTCTCTTAAGGCCGAGCCCGGTACGGAAATAGGTTCTACTTTCAGTCATCGGATGAGAAGGGTACCGGGGTGTGGTGTGGGACGCAAGTAATGGAGCCGCGGGAAGCTCCCCGAAAACCTGCTCGGGGGACGCGGCGGCATGCAAGATGGCGCTTACGTTCGAGGGCACGAGGAGGTTAGCTTTAGACCCTGCCCCGGCCGACTGAGAACCGCTGGGAGGCGACAATGGTGCGGAAGAAGAAAGAATACACGCCAAGGGACATCGGCGAGCACAGGCTGCGGCCGGAGAGCCTGATGATGGGGTATGGCTACCGCCCCGAATGGTCGGAGGGCGCCATTAAGTCTCCCATCTTCCAGACGTCGACGTTCGCCTTCAAGAGCGCCGAGGAGGGCAAGGCGTTTTTCGAGTTGGCTTACGGACTGCGGGAGAAAGCGCCCGGCGAAAGCCTGGGACTCATCTATAGCCGGCTGAACAACCCGGACCTGGAGATCCTCGAGGATCGCTTG
>JBDHKT010000122.1:0-5974 GCA_039586255.1 Gemmatimonadota bacterium
CCATGTTCTCGACCTCGTGGCTCTCCAAGTAGTAGCGCAGCACGATTCCGCCCATCGAGTGGGTCACGAAGTGGATTCTGCCGCGCGGTTCCGAGCAGCACGCCTCGACCGCCGGGCCCAGCTCTTCCGTCGCCAGCTTCTCGATCGAGTGCTGCGTCGACGAGTAGCCCACGTTCACGACCTCGTAGCCGCGTCCCTCCAACACGCTCTCCATCCGGATCATCGACAGGTCGGTTCGACCGAGCCCGTGCAGCAGGATGACCTGATCCGCCGCCGGATTATCCGCCGACGAGTCACCGCAGGCTACCGGCCCGGCCGGAAGCAGCGAGAACAGCAGGCGCAGACACGCCCTGGCCAGCCGCCTGGCAGGACCCGTTTTCACCTGTGTACCTCTATTCTCCATGTCTGGATGTAGCCCAACGTACATGTCCTCAGGACAGAGCTTCTCACTCTATAGTGTAACTCAAAAATACATCCGAGGGTCGACCGGGTTCCACCGTCGGCGCTCCGTCCTACGACCGGATCATCGTCAGCACCATCTTGAACCGTTCGACGGCGGCTAGGGCGTGGGGCTCGCCGGCGGGCAGCAGGACCATCTCTCCTTCCCCGACGCGGCACGCCACACCGGACACGGTGACCTCTGCTTCGCCATCGACGACGAGGATGAGCGCGTCGAACGGGGCCGTGTGCTCGCTCAATCCCTCGCCTTTGTCGAAGGCGAACAGTGTGACCGTGCCCGTCTCCTTTTTCACCACCGTTCGGCTGACCACCGACCCATCCTGGTAGTCGATCAGATTGACCAGCCGTTCTACTTCAACCATCTCCAGATTCCTGATTTGAAGTTCGTTTCATCCAAACGTACACGGGCACCCCGGCCAACAGAAGCAGGAAACCCCAGTACACTGTATCACGACCCAGGCCGGCGATCGCCCACAGCGAGAAGAGAAACGCCAGCGCCGGGACGAGAAGCCAGGGGAAGCGCCGATGACCGGCGTGATCCGGTACGAGGAAGGCGCCGGCCGTACACATGACGTACGGGAACAGGGTGGTCAACGTCGCAAGTAGGATGATGAACGTGAACGCTCCGACGAGACCGCGGGTGTAGTTCATCGAGAGCAAGACGGTGGCGAGAACGCCGGAAACAACGAGCCCGAACACGGGCGTACCGTTCTTGGAGAGCCGACCGAAGTAGGCAGGGAACAATCCGTCCTTCGCTGCGGCGTACGGGACCTGTCCCGACAACAGTATCCACCCGTTCAGCGCACCGAAGCAGGCTATCGCCGCGCCCGCCGCCACCGCGTACGATGCCCAACCGCCCCACATCGCGCTCGCCGCGTCGGCGAACGGCGCCGTCGAACCCGAGAGGGCGGCCGGCGCCAGGACACCCATCACACCTACCGTGCTCAAAATGTACACGACGCCGGCGCTCAGGCTGCCGATCATCGTCGCCCGCGGGATCGTGCGGCCCGGGTCGCGTACGTCGTTCGCCGGGATGGTCGCCGACTCCAGCCCGAGAAACGCCCATATCGTGAGAGCCGCGGTCGCCGTCAGCGCCGAGAAGGTCGGCTGGCCGCTCACGTTGAACGGTCTCAGGTTGCCCGCATCGAAGTAGATCAGTCCGAGCGTACCGACCGCGATGAGCGGTAGCAGCTTCAGCACCGTTGTCGTGACCTGGATGATCCCGGCTTCCCTGACTCCTCTCGCGTTCACCCAGCTGAGCAGCCAGATAGCGCCGCCCGCCGTCGCCGCAGCCACCGCCGGGTCCTCAGAGATGGCAGGCACGAATACGCCGAGATAGCCGACGAAGGCGGTGGCGATCGCCGCGTTCCCGCACCAGATCGATATCCAGTAGCCCCAGCCGACCAGGAACCCCGCGAAGTCGCCAAAGCCACGCCGCGTGTAGGCGTAAGGGCCACCCACCTTCGGCATGATCCGGCCCCAGCGGGCGAACACCAGGGCTAGGAGCACGGCACCCGCCGTCGAGAAGGCCCAGCCCAGGAGGCTGATGCCGCCGAACAGGGCCAGCGAAGCCGGAAGCAGGAAGACCCCCGAGCCGATCATGTTGCCGACCACGAGGGCCGAGCTACGCCACAGCCCCAGCACCGGCGTCGAATTCTCCCGTTCCCTCGAGGCCAATGGCAACTCCGATGTGTTGAGCTCCACCGTCACCCGACTTCCGCAGCCGGCCTCAAACTAGCGCCGCGGAGCGCCCCACGCAGGCCCGCGGTCGGTTTGCCATCGACCAGCGCCGCGCTTAGACTGCTTGCTGACTCACGTCACACGAAGCGGGCAAATGGAGGACCTGCGGTGGCTCCCCTAGATATCGAGCGTCGATTCCTTGGGCTCAAGTGTATGGTGGGTAATACACCCCTACTCGCCATCGATTTCACTTACCGCGGCGGGCCGTGCTCGATCTACGCCAAAGCCGAGAACCTCAACATGACCGGCAGCATCAAGGACCGGATGGCGCTCCACATCCTGCAGCAGGCCTACGCCAAGGGCGACCTCGAGCCTGGCGACCTCATCGTGGAAGCGACGAGCGGCAACACGGGCATCGCGATCTCCGCGATCGGACGCGCTATGGGCCACCCCGTTACGATCTTCATGCCCGACTGGTTGAGTATGGAGCGCATCAATCTGATTAGGAGCCTGGGCGCGAAGGTCGTTCTGGTCAGCCACGAAGAGGGAGGCTTTCTCGGCAGCATCAGCCGGGCGGAGGAACTGGCCAATGAGACGAAGCGGGCGTTCCTGCCCCGTCAGTTCTCCAACGAAGACAACAGCGCCGCCCACGAAGGGACGACCGGACCCGAGACCTGGTGGCAGTTCCGGTTCCGCGACATGACCCCCGATGCGTTCGTCGCCGGCGTCGGAACAGGCGGCACGATCATGGGGGTGGGTCGCTTCTTCAAGGCCCAGGACCCCGACATCAAGATTTACCCGCTCGAACCGTCCAACTCGCCGACGCTGTCGACCGGCTGCAAGGTCGGGAAGCACCGTGTCCAAGGGATCTCCGATGAGTTCATCCCGCCCATCGTCGACCTCGACTTCCTCGACGACGTCGTAAGCGTCGACGATGGCGACGCGATCATCATGGCCCAAAAACTCGCGAGCGAGCTCGGTATTGGGGTGGGTATCTCTTCCGGAGCCAACTTCCTTGGAGCCCTCAAAGTCTTGGACGACCTTGGCGGCGAAGGAGTCGTCGCCACCGTCTTCGCGGACGACAACAAGAAGTACCTCAGCACGGACCTGCTTCGCGAGGAGCCCGCAAAAGCCGAGTTCCTCGCACCCGACGTTCAGCTAACAGGCTTCAGGGCATTCAGGCGAGTGTGTCACACATGCTGTGACCCCGACGAGTGCCTGGACGGCGTGCCACCGGACTTCGTCGCGGCCGAGGAAGCACTGCCCCCGTGCCCGCGCAGGTCTACTCCTTCTTCTTGAACTCCAGCTCGTAGAACCAGAAATCGTCGTTCGGCACGTCGATCTTCATCTCGACGACGTCGCCGGCCGGGTCCAACAGGAACTGCACCGTCCCTTCGTCGAACCAGGCGAAATCCTGCCGCCATCTGATCACGAACGTGTCGAAGTGCCGGTGCGTGAGGTCGCCGACCAGGTCGGGGTTCGGGATGAAGCTGACGACGAGATGGCCGTCTTCGACCGTGACCGCGGCGTCTCCGTACATCGGGCCGCCGTAGGTGCCGGCATACGCCTCCAGCGGGAGCGACGGTCGCGTACCCTCGATCCGCCCGCTCTCGAACTCCACGCGCCGCTCCACTCCATGTTCTCTGTTCCCTTCGGCGATCGCAGCCAATTGCGCCGTCCAATCGTGCTCTTCTGCACCCAGGTATGCGTCGAGGATCCTGTAGGTCACCGCGGTGTGCAAATTGGTCATGCTGTTCGTGAGGACTACCAGCCCAAGACCCTCCTCGGGCACCAGCACCACCCGCGAGAACATACCGTCGTAGCCACCGCCGTGACTCATGACCTTGCGGCCCTGGTAGTCCATCAGGCCCTAGCCCAGCCCGTAGCCGCGGAAGTGCGTCGTCGGGAACAGCCGCTCGCTGCCGGGGGTCACGACGTTGGAGATGTGCGGCGTCCACATCGTCCTCTGCGCCGATTCACTGAAGATCGTGTCGCCGTTCCAGGTGCCGTGCCCGAGCTGCAGCCGCAGCCACTGTGACATGTCGGCGACGCTCGAGATGATGCCTCCCGCCGCGGCCATCGCATCCCAGTTGTACCAGTAGAGGGGGAAGACCCGGCCGTCCCTCTCCCGGTGCGGCGTCGCCACGTTGCTCATCCCCTCCAGGTCCTTCACCGACGTTACCGTGTTGTTCATGCCGAGCGGCTCGAAGAACTCGTTCTCTACGACCTCGTCCCAGCTGACTCCAGTCACCGCCGCTATTACCTCTCCGGCGGCGAGGAACATGAGGTTCGAGTAGCCGTAGTCCGACCGGAACTTGCCCGCAGCCTCCAGATGACGAGCGCGCCTTACCACTTCTTCACTGCTATACGACGTGCCGTACCACAGCAGATCGCCGCTGAACGTCCCCAGCCCGCTGCGATGGCTCAGTAGGTCACGGACACGCATCTCCTGGGTCACCCATGGGTCGTAGAGCTGGAAGTAGGGCAGGAACTCCACGACCCGGTCATCCCAGCTGATCTTCCCTTCGTCGACAAGGATCGCCAGCGCCGCCGCGGTGAACGCTTTCGTGTTCGACGCGATGGCGAACATCGTATGTTCGTCCACGCTCTCCCGCTTACCCAGCTCGCGCACACCGTAGCCCTTGGCGAAGACCAGCTCGCCGTCCTTGACGATGGCGACGGCAAAGCCCGGAACCTTGAATACGTCGCCCGACTCGGCGAAGTAGGCATCGAGCGCGGCGAGGTCGACGCTGCTCTGGGCGCGCACATCGACCGCACCGGCCAACGCGAGGACCCCAGCCGCATAGCAGGCAAGAACAGCCCGAAACAAACTTCGGCGCGTAAGACCCGTAGCCATTTGCAGTTTCCTCGTCATCGTAACCTCACTCGGACGAAGACGATCCTGGAGCCCAGCAGAATCGCTCGAGCGCGATCCGCCCCTTCTCGTCGAACACTACCCCTTCGTCTTCTAGCAGTTGGCGTTGCCACCGGTCACAACCCGGCTCGTGCCGCACGGTTATCCGGCCCTGAGCGTTGACGACTCGATGCCAGGGCACCGCGTCGTCTTTCAGAACGTGAAGCGCGTAACCCACCTGTCGGGCATGACCGCCCAGGCCGGCCAGCTCGGCGATCTGGCCGTACGTCGCGACACGGCCGCGCGGTATGCACTTCACGACTTCGTAGATGCGCGGATAGACGTCGGAACGACCTTTGCCCGCCCGCAGCCCGGTCAGCCCCCGGATCGCCGCCATCTAACGCCCGGCGTACACGTCGATGATTCGCTCGATCGCACGCCGGCAGACGCGACAGAATCCGACCTCGTCCCGGGTGAACATGATGCAGTCGATCGAGGACCGGTAGAGCCCCGTCGGCTCGTACATCGCCCCCTCGAAGGCACCTACGGCAGCCGAGTACTCCTGCGTGGCGAGCATCCGGGCCTCGATCTCGCGCTGCTCGTGGAACAGCGCATCGAATTCCGACTCAGGCGCCTGTCGTTCGACCAGTTGGGATCGCCGGCCTCGGATCTCCTGAGAGTGTTCCTCGAAGACTTCCTTCTCCCACGGCGTCGGAATCGGGGTGCCCGGCTCCACCAGGTCGGCCCACTTCAACGCCGCCGGATCGTGCAGCGCCGTGACGTTCGCCTCCCACGGTTCCGGCTGTTCCACGGCGCCCGTCTCGTAGGCTACGTCCGAGGTGTAATACTCGTCGGCCAGCCCGGCGAAGTGGTGCCCAAATTCGTGCACGAATATGTAGTCCGAGAAATCCGACTCGACCGCCGTCGCCATCTGGGTTCTATAGATGCCGCCGCCGCCGTACTGCTTCTCGTTTACCAGGA
>JBDHKT010000123.1:0-5961 GCA_039586255.1 Gemmatimonadota bacterium
ATCGCGCCAGAACAGGATCCCGCGCGGTAGCGACTCGGGATTGGGGAAGATCGAAGCACCCGTCGTGGTGAAGCCGGAGATCGACTCGAAGAAGGCGTCGAGCGGCGACGCGACTCCGGCGAACCAGTAAGGGAGCGCCCCGAACAGGGCGGCGCTCAGCCACGCCAGGCTGACTGTGATGTAGCTCTCCCGGATCGAGACATCGTCGGGTCTCGACGTGAAGCGGTTCATCGCGACGCCGACGACGATGGCGATCCCGGCCGACGCGATGAGCGGCACGGCATCCGAGCCCCGGTAGAGCAGCGCTACTATCCCCGAGAGACCCATGGCCGCGCCAACGGCGGCAATGATGGGGCCGGTTATGTGGACGACGTCGTTAGTCGAGCTCGTATGCGGGCGGGTCACTGGAAGAGCTTCTCGACAGCGTTAACGGCATCCGGCAGCGCCAGCACCGCGACCCTGTCGCCGTGTGCCAGAGCGAGCTCTCCGGTCGGCACTATCACCTCGTCGCCCCTGATTACCGCGCCCACCAGGCTGTTCTTTGGAAAATC
Source organism: Gemmatimonadota bacterium (assembly GCA_039586255.1). Classification (GTDB taxonomy): domain Bacteria; phylum Gemmatimonadota; class Gemmatimonadetes; order Palauibacterales; family KS3-K002. The sequence goes on from JBDHKT010000123.1 coordinate 552, forward strand.
GATCTCGGCCAGCGCCCGCCCGGCGATCCGGCTCCCCGGCTCGACGCTGAACTCGATGACCTCCGCATCGATCCCGCGCAGGGCGGCGACCGAGACGACGATCCCACGACGCACGTACTTCAGGATCGTGTTAACCGCGGAGATCCGCGGGGACACGGCGGCGTCGATCCCTACCTTCCTGACCAGCGGGATGTAGTCGATCTTGTTGATCAGCGCGACGACTTTGCGAACGCCCAGGTCCTTGGCCAGCAGGCTGCTCAGCATGTTCGTGTCGTCGCTGCCGGTGAATACGACGAAGCCGTCCAGCCCCTCGACGCCCTCCATCTCGAGCAACTCCATGTCCGTCGCATCGCCGTGCAGGATGAGCGTCCTCTTCAGATCCTCGGCCAGCTGCATGCAGCGCGCCCGATCCGCCTCGATGATCGTGCACTCGATGTCGTGGTCCTCGAGAATCTTGGCCAGGTAGACCGACATGCGACCGCCGCCGGCGATCATCACGCGTCGCAGCTTGAAGTCGTGGTAACCGGCCAGCTCGAGTACTCGCGGCATCTGCGTCGACTGGCCGATGATGTATACCAGGTCCTCGGCCTGGAATCGGTTGTCGCCGCGCGGCACGATAGTCTGCTCGCCGCGCCTGATCGCCACCGTCAGGTAGCGCCGGTCTTTCTCCGACGCCGCGACCTCGGCCAACGTCTTGCCTGCGACCGGCGCACCCTCGCGCACCGTGAGGCCGAGCAGCTGTACGCGGCCGCCGGCGAAGAAAGCCAACTCGCTGGCCGCCTCCGACTGCAGTAGCTGGAAGGTCTCCCAGGCGCACTCGAGCTCCGGGTTGATCATCCTGTCGACGCCCCGCTGCGCGCTCCGGTGTCGGGATGTCTCGCCGAAATAGTCGGGGTTCGAGACGCGGGCGACCTTTGTTTTGATGCTGGTCGGCCCCGCCGACATGCAGGCGACGAGGTTGACCTCGTCCACGTTGGTGACCGCGGCCAGAAGATCGATGTCGGCGATGCCCGCCTGCTCGAGGACGGCGAGGCTGGCGCCGTTGCCGACGATCGTCATGATGTCCAGCTGGTCCTGGGCGTTGGCGGCTCGCTCCTTGTCCTGGTCGATGAGCACTATATCGTGCCCTTCTTCCGACAGGTGTTGCGCGAGATGGTAACCGACGGCACCGGCGCCGACGATCAGTATCTTCATTGAGTTCCTCTCCCCTTGACCCGGGCGTGGGCTCAGTGGCTGCGCCAGCCCGGCCCCGGTAAATTCGCGCCGCAGCCCGAGGTGTCAAGCCGAACAGGGTTGACGCTGCCTCGGCTCCTCGGGTATAGTCGAGAACGGGAGGGCCCGTAGCTCAGTTGGTCAGAGCAGCCGACTCATAATCGGTAGGTCGCAGGTTCGAGTCCTGCCGGGCCCACTAAGTCCACCCGAGAGGATTGCCATGCCTGTATCGGTTCGACGCACTATCTACGGCCTGCTGGCTGCGCTGGGCTTCGTGATGATGATCCCCTTGAGCCTGACCTCGCGCAGCCTCGAGGCGCAGCTGGGAACGAACCCATTCGGCCCCGCGGCCGGCCTCGATATGGGAGCCATGCCGGGACTCGAGCAGCAATCCCTGCTTTTCTTCCTCGGCCTGATTTTGGCAGCCTGTTTCCTCTACGCGGCCGTCTCCGTTGGGTATCCGAGGGGCTGGCGTCCGCAGGAGAATGGCACACCACACTGCAGCCGCTGCGGCGCCGAGATTCCGTTCGCGGTCGCTCACTGCCCGGCCTGCGAGCAGCGCCTCACCTGGTAGCTCGCCTGGCGCTTCCTGCGCCGCCGCAGGATTGACAACTACCGCCCCTGCGGCCACGTTTCCCGCTTCGGAACCAATTATTGTCTCCGTCTCGGACGCGCCATAATCGCCGCGCCGTTCAGTGTCGGGCGATACGGCGCGAGACGGCTTTCCCAGGGCACCCCCGGGTGCCCGCCGGGTCGCAGCGCGAGGAAGGATCGCATAGAGGATGTTTTCGGGAATACGAGGACGGCTGCTGGTCATCGGCGGTATCTGCTTGATGTGCCTGTGGGCGCTGCTGGGGCCGCTGCTGACGGCCGAGGACGCAAGTCCGATCAAACTGGGACTGGACCTTCGGGGTGGCACGCACCTCGTCATGCAGGTTAGCGACCCTGAGGGTGCGATGACGACCGAGGCGCGTACCGACGCCGCGAACCGCGCCCGCGAGATCATCGCCAACCGTATCGACCAGTTCGGCGTGAGTGAACCGACCATCCAGAGGATCGGCATCGATCGCCTCATCGTAGAGCTGGCCGGGATCCAAGACGTCGGCAGGGCGAAGGGGATCATCGAGCAGACGGCGTTCCTCGAGTTCAAGATCGTCGCCGACGGACTCGGATTCATCGAGCGCCTTCCCGCGATGGACAGCGTGATCGTCGCCGCGCTCGGTGAGGAGGCGATCCCCGAAGAAGCGCGCGTCGAGACCTCGCCTGGGCTCGAAGAGCTCTTCCAGCAGCGCGATTCAGCCGAGGCGACGCCCCCGTCACAGGAGGCCGAGCTGCGGCCACTCACGCGCCTGCTCCTCGATTCGGGGCAACAGGGCTTGGGTATCTTCCTTGTCGAGGAGCCCCAGGTGGAGACGGTCGAGGCCTACCTGGAGCTTCCCGGGGTCCGTGCTCGGATCCCCAATGACGTGTCGCTGCACTGGGGCACCGAGGTCAGGGCGATCGCCGGCAAGACTTACACGCCCCTTTACATCACCGAAGCCCAACCGCTCATCACCGGCGAGTACCTGGTCGACGCGCAGGCGATCCGCGACCCGCAGTACGGTACGCCGATCGTGCCGTTCCGCCTCACGCGCCAGGGCGGCCGGATGTTCGAGCGCGGCACCTCCAGGCACGTGGGCGACTTCATGGCCATCATTCTGGACGGTAAGGTCCAGGGTGGCCCGCCGGTCATCCGCGACGTGCTCGGCGACCGGGCCCAGATCGAGCTCGGCACCGGCGCGACACTGACCGAGGCGCAGGACATCGCCCTCGTGCTCCGCGCCGGTGCGTTGCCGGCGCCGATGGAGATCATCGAAGAGCGGACGGTCGGCCCCTCGCTCGGCCAGGACTCCATCGACCAGGGCAAGATCGCCGGCATGATCGGCATCGCGTTCGTCATCGTGATCATGATTGCCTACTACCGGGTCGCTGGTATCCTGGCGGTGGTTGGTCTGCTGATCTACGTGCTGATCGTTTTGGGCGGCCTCGCCGGCCTGCAGGCAACGCTCACTTTACCCGGCATCGCCGGCTTGATCCTCTCGATCGGAATGGCGGTCGACGCCAACGTCCTGATCTTCGAGCGGATCAGAGAGGAGTTGCAGGGCGGCAAAACGCCGAGAACCGCGGTGGACACCGGGTTCCAGGCGGCGCTCTCCGCCATCATCGACTCGAACCTGACGACGCTGATCACCGCGATCATCCTCTACCAGTTCGGGACCGGGCCGGTCAAAGGATTCGCGGTGACGCTGTCTATCGGTATCGTAGCTTCGTTCTTTAGCGCGGTATTCGTGGTGCGGACCTTCATGCTGATCTGGCTGGAGGCCCGGGCACCGAGCGCCGAGCTGAGTATATAGGAAGTAAGGGAGCCGATCGATGCGGCTGTTTGCGAAAGCCAACTATAAGTTTCTCGAGCAGCGGCGGACCGCCTACGTGGTCTCGGCCGTGCTCGTCGCGTTCGGTGTCATCTCCATCGCCCTCCACGGAGGCCTCAACTACGGCGTCGATTTCACCGGCGGCACGCTGTTCCAGGTGCGCTTCGACGGCGAGGTGGAAGCGTCGGATGTGCGCAGTGCCCTCGGCACGGCCGGCCTGACGAACCTTCAGGTTCAGAACTTCGGCGGTGAGAGCGAGTTCCTCATCCGGATGGCCGAGTTCATCGAGGGTGGTGACAGGGAGCTGGCCGAGCGGGTCGACCAGATCCTCGACGACCGGTTCGGCGCCGACTCGTACGAGGTCGTGCGAACAGAAGCGGTCGGTCCGCGGGTTGGCGAAGAACTGAGGCAGCGTGCGGTGGGCGCGGTGTTAATCGCCTTCGTGCTCACCCTGATCTATCTCGGGTTCCGCTTCGAGTGGCGGTTCGGACTAGCCGCGATCGTCGCCACGTTCCACGATATCCTCATCGCCTTCGGTGTAATCTCGATCCTGAACATCGAGATCTCGTTGCCGACCGTGGCGGCCATACTGACGATCATCGGGTACTCGCTCAATGACACGATCGTCATATTCGATCGAATTCGCGAGAACCTGAAGAAGCACCGCCGGCTCGCTTACATCGAGATCCTCAATCTCTCCATCAACGAGACGCTGCCGCGGACCGTGATGACCAGTGGAACGACGTTCGTGGTTCTGCTCGCGCTAGCCGTGTTCGGCGGCGCGGTCATCCGCGAGTTTACCATCGTGCTGATGGTCGGGGTCATCATCGGGACATACTCGTCGATCTTCGTAGCTTCGCCGGCTCTGCTCGAGGTCGAGCGCCGCTCGGGCGGTATGCGGAGCAAGAGCGACCGCAGGAAGGTAGCGGCGGCGCGCGCCGACGTGTGAGGCTGTTCGACTCTCACGCCCATCTGACCGACGAAAGCTTCGCTGCGGAGCTCGACGCCACCCTGGCGCGTGCTGCGGAGCGAGGTGTGGGTGCGGTCGTCTGCGTCGCCAGCGATCCGGACGACGCCCGGGCCGCCATCGACTTGGCACGAATGGCATCGCGCCCGCGCATCTGGACGACGGCCGGGATCCACCCGCACCACGCGGAACGCTGGACGCCCGAGACGGCCGCCCAGCTCGAGGAGCTTGCCGGCTCCCAGCCCGTGGTCGCCATCGGCGAGACGGGGCTCGACTTCTTCTACGAGAACGTGCCACGTCGCCGACAGGGCGAGGTCTTCCGAGCACAGCTCGAGCTGGCGGGGCGCTTGGGCCTTCCCGTCGTCGTTCACTCGCGCGAGGCGGACGAGGACACCGCGGCGCTTATCCAGGAGTTCGCCGGGCGCGTCGTCGGCGTTCTCCATTGCTTTACCGGCGGCGTCGGGCTGCTGGAGGCGGGCCTGGCGGCGGGCTGGTGTGTCTCGTTCTCAGGTTTGGTAACGTTCAAGAACTACCGAGACCAAGGCATCGTGCAGGCGGTGCCCAACGACCGGCTGCTGGTCGAGACCGATAGCCCGTACCTGGCACCGGTACCGAAGCGGGGACGCCGGAACGAGCCGGCCTTCTTGGAGCACACGGTGCGGCGCGTGGCGGAGATCAGGGGCGAGGACCCTGACCAGGTCGCTGAGAAGACGTTTGAGAACGCTTGCCGGTTCTACGGCCTGGCCCAGTGGATGTCTTAATGTTCGATAATCACTAGAATAGCGCTTGATGGCTGCCCGCTCCCCAGATAGCTTCGCTT
>JBDHKT010000124.1:0-5938 GCA_039586255.1 Gemmatimonadota bacterium
TCTACCGTCGCCACCTCGATGATCCGTTCCTCGCCAGTCTCTTCTATGGAGTGGGCGAAGCGGCGCGCATCCGGGCTGAAGCGAACTCCACCTTGCTCCAAGGCAGACACGACTTCCAGCTCACCACCATCGACCGACACCCGCATGATGTTGCCGCCACCTTCCTCCCGGCGTGCACCAAAGTAGATGCTGTCGCCGCTCTGCGAGAAAGCCAGGACACCGACCCATCTGCGCGAGAACACGGTACGCGGTGATCCCCCGTTGGCCGGTAGGATCTTCACCGCCCGCCTACCCTCCGAATCGAGGTCCATAAGACTGTACACGATCCATCTGCCATCGGGCGACAATGCATAACGGTCGATGTTCGCGTCCAAGGTGATCTGGCGCGGAGGGCCAACGGCCTCGCCAGTGATCGGATCGATGCTGATTGTCATGATGTAGTCCCTGTCCTGCTCCGGGCCGGCGGGCCGAGTCGACTGAAAAGCGACGCGGTCACCCGTGGGGAACCACCTGGGATCGTAATCGCCGTAGCTACCATGGGTGAGGCGAACCGCCTCGCCACCTTCGGTTGAAGCGAGCCACAGGTTCTCGCGACGGCTCTCGAAGTGGCCAAACACGATCCAGCGGCCGTCAGGAGAGATCGCCGCCGACTGAATGTTCAGACTGTCGGCTCCGAACAGCCTCGTGTACTGAGGCTTGACCCTGGGCACCTCCTGCGCGCGTACGTCGGAAACCGAAGCTGCCACGCCAAGTGGAACCAGGAGGAGCGCGAGTGCGAGCACTTGGGTACGTGTTCTACCGCGAACGACAACAAGCTGGCCGAGCTCCAACATCTTCAGTCCTCCTGGATTGGGCGAAGGATCGACAAGGCCTAAGCCCTGGTTCTCCACTGCACCGGGCAGGCAAGCTGGATGCCACGAACTCCGAATGGCGTAAGTCGTTGAAGAGTCGAACATTGTCGTGAAGGGCTGCCGGCGGGCGACGGCCGCGGTGGCAACGTTACGTTACCGTCGCAGTAAAGGAATGATGCTACGACACGCTCAGCCTGTACTTCTCGACGAGGCGATCCAAGCGCGGCCGCGAGACACCGAGGATGCGCGCGGCTTGCCGCTTGTTCCCCCCGGTCTGCTTCAGGATCCGCTGAACGTGAGCGGCCTCTACGGCTTCCAGGGAATCGTCCTGCGGCTCTTCCCTTCCCTCGTCCCGGCGGCCGGCAGCGATTGCCGCGAGGGAGATCTGGTCGGCGCCGATGATCGGACCCCGCGCGAGGACCGCGGCCCGGGTGAGTGTGTTCTCCAGTTCGCGAACGTTGCCAGGCCATTCGTAGGACTCCAGCACCTTCACGGCCTCATCCGAGATCCCTTCCAACTCTTGGTGGAGCTTGCGGCCGATCTTGCCCAGCAGATGCTTGGCGAGCGGTGGAACGTCGCCTTTGCGCTCCCGCAGAGGCGGCACCCGTATCTCAACGACTTTGAATCGGTAGTAGAGATCCTCCCTGAAAGAACCGTCTCTCACTAGCGCTTCCAGAGGCCGGTGCGTCGCAGCGATGACCCGCGCCTTCGTGCTGCGCGGCCGCTCGCCGCCGACCGGATAGAACTCGCGCTCCTCCAGCACCCGCAGAAGCTTCGCCTGAAGCTCGGGCCCCATGTCGCCGATCTCGTCGAGGAAGACCGTGCCCGCGCCAGCGAGCTCGAAGTACCCCCTGCGGCTCTCCACAGCGCCCGTGAAGGCCCCCTTAACGTGGCCGAACAGCTCGGACTCGAGGAGCGTCTCCGTGATAGCCGTGCAGTTCACCGCCACGAACGGTTCACCGGAGTGCGGGGAGTTGAAGTGGATCGCTCGCGCGATGCATTCCTTGCCCGTCCCCGTCTCGCCGCGGATGAGCACGGTGGCGCGGTTATCGGCGAGCACGCCGATCAACTTGTAGATCTCGATCATAGCCGGGTCGCGGCCCACGAGGTGCTCGAGCTCGTGGCCCTCCGACGCTTCGGCGGTGAGATGGCGGACGCGGCGGCGCAGCGAGCGGTCTCGGAAGCAGCGCTCCACTAACAGGTCGATCTGGTCCAGATCCAGGGGCTTCACCAGGTAGTCATAGGCACCGGCCTTCATCGCGCTGACGGCCGTCTTCATGTCCTCGTGCGCCGTTATGACGAGAACGTCTACGTCCCTGTTGGCTTCCCGTATGCGTCGTAGCAGCTCGATCCCGTCCATCCCGGGCATGCGGATATCGGTGATGACCAGGACCGGCTCGAAATCCGGCAGCAGGGCGAGGGCATCTTCCGCAGTCTCCGCGGTCGCCACCTCGTGCCCCTGCCGGGCGAGGTGGTGCTCGAAGGTCTCGCGGATGGACGCGTCGTCGTCGACGACAAGAATGCGCTCGCTCACGAACCCGTCCCCGGTGCAGCAAGTGGCAGCTCAACCACGAAGACGGCGCCGGTTCCTGCTCCGTCCTCCAGGGTCAATGTGCCGTCGTGCTCCTCCACCGCGTGCTGGGCAAGGGCGAGGCCGAAACCGACCCCCTCCTCCTTCGTGCTGAAGAACGGCTCGAAGATCCTCTCCCTCAACTCCGGCGACACGCCGGGCCCTTCATCGGCGACGCGTACACGAACCAGCCGCGCCCGCCCTTGGGTCGCGTCCCGGGTCTCGGTAGAGACCCAAAGTGTACCACCGTCCGGCATAGCCTCGGCCGCGTTCAGGAACAGATTCAGGAATACGCCCTTGAGCTGTTCCGCATCCCCGCAAACCGTGTCCTCAGAGGCACGGAGATCTTCCTGCACATCGATACCCTGTTCTTCGATCTGAGCCCGCAGTACCTCCAGCGCATCCGCGACCGCGGCGTGGACCGACCAGGGCTCCCGTGTCGGTGCGCGGGTGCGGGCCACGTCGAGGACCCCGCGCACTACCCGATCCAGCCTGTTGACCTCCCGCAAGCAGATGTCGACCGGTCGGGCCGATTCTTCCGGGATACGGTCGGCCGCCGCGTCGCGCTGCGGACTCTGGAGGTTGAGCTTGATCGAGGTGAGCGGGTTGCGGATCTCGTGCGAGAGCTGCGAGGCGAACTGCCCGACGACCGCCATGTGTCGGCTCTCTCGGATCCGGCGTAGCATGTCGCGGACCTGCTCTACCATAATGGCGAACGCCGCCGACAGCTTCCCGACCTCGTCACCGCCTGGGATCGGCAGAGCCGGCTCGAAGTTGCCCGCCGCCACCTCGTCGGCCGCCGCGGTCAGCGATCTCAGCGACCGTGTCATCCTCCGGGTCGTCAGCAGGAAGGCCACCGAGATCACCACGGCTACCAGAAGCATCAAACCGAGGTTCATGAGCCGCGTCCGGGCGAACGGCGGTGCGAATTCGTCGACCGACGCCGAGGAGACGATGGTCCACGGCGGGGATGTCAGGCTGACAAACGACGCGACTCGCGTTGCCCCCTCCTCTTCATAGCTGAAGTTGCCCGCTTCATCCGATAACAGACTCGCGTCCACAGCCCAGTTCCCCGACCCGAGGAGGACCGCGACGTTCTGCCCTAGGAAGGCTCGGCGCGGGTGGAAAAGCACCTGCTCGCTGGCTCGGTCCAGGATCACCGAGTAGCCGGCGCGGCCGAACGCCGCCGCAAGTGCGTCGTCAGGAATCAGCGCACGTGTTCGCACGGCGGCCACCAGCGTCCCGAATTCGCCCAGGCCCTCGATATCCCGAATCGGCTGATCGACCCTGATTACGTCTCCTAGCCGGGCGCCCCCATACTCCTCCCCTCTCGCTCGCTCGATGCGGCCTTCGCCCAGCGAGTAGAGCAACGCCCCCGAAGTATCGCGGAACTCGATCCAACGATAGGAAGGAGCCATCACTTCCCAAGCACGGTGCAGATAGGCATCAGCCATCTCGTAGGCTGCGCCCTCCGCATCCTCGTCACCGGCCGAGTGGGCACGGCAGAGCCGTTGCGTCTCGGCGTTCTCTGCCAGCAGAAGCAGGTCGGACTGGCGAAGGGCGTAGCTCTCGGCGATCTCCGCCGCAGCCCGCTCGGCTATCGTCGCCGTCCGCGCGGCGATGAGCGACTCGACCGCCTTGATCGATCGGACGTAGTTGAACACGCCGAGCGCGACGATGGGCGCCACGCCGAGGACGGCGAAGAGAGCGAGTAGCTTGGCACGGAAGCTCATGAGGCAAGTGCCCTCGGGCTCAGGGCTAACGCGCTCACGTTATAGGGCCAGCCTTGAGCGCGCCACCCCACACCCACAGGCAGGCAAGCTGGATACCATAACAGCGAATGGCATAAACCCTTGGGAATTCGAAACATGCCGTGAAGGGCCGCCGGCGCGCCGAGTCTTCGATGGTAACGATTCGTTACCGCCACGGTAAAGGAATGATGCTCGAGAGACGCTCAACCTAGATCCGCCCACAGCTTGATATGTGCGGTGGTGAGGCGCAGTATGTGTCGGAGCGAGCGCGCTCCGGCGACCTGGCTCGCGGTCAACATCTTCCAGGGTGGTGGTGCTTCGTGAAGATCGTCTACTTCATTCAGGACACCGGTGGCGGCGAGATCAAGGTCGGCGTCGCAAGGAAGGGTCAACTCCGGAAGCGGGTGGGTAAGCTGCAGCTCGGCAACCCATCGGAGCTGAAGTTGCTGGGAGTGATCCCGGCGAGGAACGCGAGCGAGCTGCAGCGTGAGCTGCACACCACGTTTTCGGACGCCCACATACGCGGCGAGTGGTTCAGATCGACGCCGGACCTGCTGGCGTATATTCGCCAGCGTGCCGTGATGCCCTAACCGGCCCGCCTCACCCGCGCAAAGACCTGCCACCTTCCGGCCACACGAGCTCGAGCCGCTTGGTGAGTCTCTGCAGCAGCACCTGACGCCTTCTCTCGTATTTCCTTTCCCGCGTCAGCATCCCGAACGCAGCCTTGATGTACGGCCAGACGAACGCGACGGCCGCGCCGATATACCAGCCCGGTATGTTCACATACATGCCGGTGAGGTTCCTGATCACGGACTCCCCGAAGACGGAGAGCGCCAACCAGCCGGTGAAGCCGCCACCGAAGAAACTACCGAAGGCATGTCCGAGGACATCGGACGGCACCGCGGCCGCGGCGTCGTACCTCTGCTTCATCACTACATAAGCAGGCACAAACTCGTTCGCTATAATGTGCGCCTGCTCGTAGCTGATCGCCGGTAGCGCGTCGCCACTCGTATCACGAAGCCGATCCAGATACACCAACGTCCGCTCTCTCAACGTGTTCACATCCGTCGTCGACTCGACCTCGTAGGCCAGGAACGCCTCCACGGCACCCAGAACGCCCTGGGCCTCCAGGACGGAGGTGAGACTCGTCGATTGAACCACCCTCTCCAGTGCATGGCTCCGGTCACTCTGGTGCGCCTCGAGCCCCTCCGCGGTCAGCGACGTCACGTTGGTCACGTGCCGGATCGCCGTTATGAGCCTGTCGACCAGCTCATCCAGGAGCTTCTGCTCGCGGGCTTTTCGGGCACCCGCGACGTCGCCTGTCGGCTCTCGGGCAGCGCTCCCACCTTCGAACAGGTGCTCTATCTCCAGCGCCTTCACTTCCCGCTCGGCAGCCTCCAGCACCTTGGCCTGCATCGTCGCGCGTACGGCTTCGTCCAACAAGCTGTATAGACCTCGCTCGACGCCTGTGATCTCGGGGCCGACCCGGCGGGTCCGCGGCACCGAGTACTCGTACGACATGACTGAGGCGCCATCATCGACGTTGATCTCGACGCGGGCCAGCGAGGGGCCGGGCAGTAGAAACCACTTCTTCCGCTCGATCACCTCGTAGCCGACTGTGATCAGCGTCCCTCCGACGTCAAAGAACGTCGAGTTGTTCTTACCCGAGTAAACCGTGGGAAGGAGCGTGGTCATTTCAACTGTGGCCGAGCCGGCCCTCATGGATCGCGCGGACCGTCTCGATGGTTTCCGCCTGCTCCGGACGC
>JBDHKT010000125.1:0-5906 GCA_039586255.1 Gemmatimonadota bacterium
TCCGCCTGGCGGGCGCCCGCGGCGAGCAGCGCATCGAGGACGAGCTGCGGCGCCAGCGGCCCGCCGTGGCAGCTGAGCTCCAGCACATCCTCACCGGTGTAGCTATGTGGGGCGGGGAAGTACGTTGCGAGCACCCGGTCGACCCGCTCGCCGCTATCCGGGTGGCTGAGCCAGCGGAGCAGCGGCCGGCGTTCGGGAAGGGGCGAGCCCATCGTGCGGGAGATGATTGCTGTGACCTGGGGCCCGGAAGCGCGGACGACGGCTATGGCCGAGCGGCCCGGGGCTGTGGAGATCGCTGCGATCGTGTCGTCGTGCATAGCGATACTCGCCCGCCTGGATTCTCCCCGGCTCCACACCACTATCCCACCGCAGCACCCTGGGCAACAGCATCTGGTGCGGCGGTGACTGATCCGTTGGGTTAAAGGTGGCTGTAGTGGGTGGCCCGGTCTTTACCGCCGTTTCAGGCGTTCCTGCTGGCCAACTCCGTGATCAAGTCGATGACGCCGGGGTCCGTGTCGAGTACGAGCTTCGCGTCCCCTGAGGCGAGTCCCAGTTCTTTCCTGAGAGCCTGACGTGATTCCGCCTCGACCACCACGTGCGAGATGCTATCCCGGGTCAGTTTGGCCATAAGCGAGCCAAACGCTCTCGCGTCCGCCTCATCCGTGAACGCGATCACCCGAGGACCATCGCGGGTCTGGGCCGACACGATGCTGCTGTCCGCATCGTTGACGTGAACTGTGTACTTCGTAGTTCCGGCCATCGTCTTTTTCTTGCGCTTCTTCTTTCGCTTCGGCCCTTCCTCTCGCTTCGGCTTCTCCTCCCGCTTCGGCTTCTCCTCCGCCCTCGCTCCCTTCGCTTTCCCGGCCATCTTCCGCCGCTCCTTGTTCAGGTAGAGCTGCTGGGGAATCGAAGCCAGGTTCATCGTCGCGTAGTAGAGGTTGAGCCCCGATGCAAACTTCAAGAAGAGCACGACCAGCATCACCGGCATGACCCACATCATCATCTTCATCTGCGGGTTGGTCTGTGGCATCGAGCGCTGGCCGAGCCACTGCATCAGGAACAGCGATGCGCCCATCACCAGCGGAACGATGTAGAGCGGGTCGGGCCGCGAAAGGTCGGGCAACCAGAGGAACGGTACGCCGCGGAACTCGATCGTGTCGCGGAAGACGAAGAAGAGGGCGATCAGGATGGGGAAGGGGAGCAGCATGGGCAGACAACCGCCCAGCGGGTTCACCTTCTCCTCCTTATAGAGTTTCATCATCTCCTGCTGGAGTTTCTGCGGGTCGTTCTTGTACTTTTCCTGTATCTCCTTCATCAGAGGCTGCACGCGCATCATCGCCATCTGTGAGCGCATACTCTTCTGATAGAGCGGGAACAGCACGACGCGGATCCCGATGCCGAACAAGACGAGGACCCAGCCGTAGCCCAGCCCCAAGACACTATGGGACCAGACGAGGATCGCCGTGATGGCGCCGGCCAAGGGCCGGAGGATCGGCTGCAACCACTTGTAGCCGTAGGGGACCACCTTGTCGAGGTCGGGGCCGGCGGCGGCGAGCTTGCCCGGATCCTGGGGCCCGATGTAGACGTGGTAGTGGAAGCGTCCATCGCGGCTCACCGAGAAGCTGGCGATCCCCTGGGCCCGATACGGGTCCGGGGTCCCGGTGATCATCAGGCCGCCGAAGCGCGCCTCCGACTCCATCTCCAGCGGCAGCGACAGGGCGGTAACGAAGTACTTCGTTCGCACCGCCACCCAATCGAACGGACCGTCGAGCGTCACCCGCTCACCCGGCTCTACGGCCCCGATCTTTTGTGACTGCACGCCTTCAGGGCCGCCCCCGGCAAACGCCAGGTTGGCTCTGTAGTCCTGTTCGGGATCCCACTCGCCGCTCTGCAGCCCGGCGCCCAGCCCCACCTGCCACCAGCCGGTGGCGGGCACGCCGCTCACCCGGCCGTCCAGGTGTACCGTGTAGCTGTCCGGGTGGAAGGTGTAGGTCAGCTCGACCCGGAACGGCGACCGCGGGTGCTGGTAGGTGAGCGTCAGCGGCTGAGCCGCTCCGCCCTCAGCCAGCCGCAGCTCGCGCGGCTGGAATTCAAAGTGCACGCCGCGAAGGTCCAGCGTGTCGTCCCCGATCACCCACTGGTGCGAGAAGAAGTTCTCCGTTCCGGCGGGCACGAGCTGCACCGGCTGACCCCTAGTGTCATCGGCGAGCGACTCGAAGCTCAACATCTCGGCCGACGCCAGGCGCGCGCCTCGCTGAGCAAAGCCCAGCCGGAATAGCGGGCCGGTCACCCAGGCGGTGTCCTCATCCTCCGGCTCGAGCGCCGGGGTCAGCGCCCGCGGCGCCGGCTCCTGCTGGCCCACGTCCGGCAACTCGGCCTGCGGGACCTGCTCCACCGTCGGTGGCAACACCTCCTGTTGTGCGACGGCCGTGTCGGCACCGACCTCGGGCTGCGGCGGTCGTGCAGGCGGGAAGAGCAGGTTCACCGCGAACACGGTCGCCAGCATCAGAACGATCGCCAGAACCAGTCGCTTCTCGGTATCCATCTCAGGGCACCGGGTCGTGGCCGCCCGCGCGGAACGGGTGGCACCTGGCGATGCGGCGCGCTGCAATCCAGGTGCCCTTCAGGGCTCCGTGGCGCTGCAGCGCCTCGATGGCGTACTGGGAGCAACTGGGCGTGTACCTGCACGCCGGCGGCAGCAAGGGCGATATGACCATCTGGTAGCCTCGGACCACCATCACGAAGAACTTTGCGAGCATAGCACTTCCGCTAATTCGCGGATCTCGTCTCTCAACTGCTGGAACTCGGCCTCGTAGGCCGGTGGCCGAGCCCGAACCAAGACGTCCAACGCCGCCCCTCGATCCAGGCAGCGGGGCAACAACTCCAGCCGGGCACTCTCCCTCAAGCGCCGCTTCAGCCGATTCCGCTCCACGATCTTGCGGCCGTGCTTCGGAACGACCACGGCCAGCCGTATACGCAAAGCGGGGGACTCGGCGACGAACACGTCCAGGTGATCCGTCCGTCTCCGCTTCCCCCTGCGGTAGAGATCTCGGAGCTCTGATCTCTTCCGGATCCGCGCGTTGCGCGGGAACCGGAAACGCCTGCGGCCTGCGCCCTCTACTTCTTCGGTATCGTCGCCGCCAGTCGCTTGCGACCCTTGCGACGGCGACGATTCACCACGTGCCGGCCCGCCTTCGTTCTCATTCGGGCCCGAAAGCCGTGCTTGCGCAGACGCCTGCGATTCCGAGGACGATATGTCGGTTTCATGGGGTTGCCCCCCAGATATCGTTGCCAACCAAAGACTTCTCACGGTTAGAAAAGGGAGCCCGAATATATTCGCTACGACCCCAACGATCAAGCCGCCCGCCGTTCTCAGAGCCCCAAGGCGAGGGCCAGGGAGCGGATGCCCAGCATCGCCGCTATCACTACGGCCGCCGCGCCCAGAAGGTTTGAGGCCCGCCCGTTCGCCCAGGACCCAAGCAGGCTGCGGTCGTTGGCCAGGTACAACAGGAAGGCCGCCACCACCGGCAACATCACGCCGTTCGCCGCCTGCGCGAAGATAATGACCGGTATCGGCCTGAGAGCCAGTAGCGAGAAGAAGACTCCCGCCGCCAGCACCGGGATCCAGACGCGCCGCGCGCTCGCCGACTTCAGGTCGCCCTCCCACCCGAGGACTCCGCAGGTCGCGTAGGCCGCCGCCAGCGGCGCGGTGATCGCCGAGGAGAGGCCGGCCGCCAGCAGGCCACACGCAAAGAAGACGCCGGCCCAACGACCGAGGGTCGGCTCGAGGGCCTGCGCCATATCCCCCGCGCCGGTCACCCGCAGCGCCGCCGGCAAGGCCGCCGCCGTCACCAGGACTCCGATCGAGATGATGCCGCCGAGCGATATCGAGATCACTGTGTCCGCACGAGCGGGCCCCAGACCCTCTACACCGCGCCAACGCTCCCGCACTGCCGACGCGTGGAGGAACAGGTTGTACGGGACGACGGTCGTCCCCACCAGCCCCAAAGCAGTGAGCATGGCACGCCGGTCCCCGAGAGCGCCCGGCACGAGGCCGCGCACGAGCTCCAGCGGATCGGGCCGCGCCGCTATCGCGGTGGTCACGAACACCGCACCCATCACCGCCACCAGCCCTACCAGAACCCGCTCGACCCACTTGTACCGCCCGGTCCACAGGAGGGCGAAGGCGACGAGACCCAGGCCCGTGGCCCACAGCCGGCCGCTGCCGCCTACCAGCTCCTGGAGGCCAAGAGACCCGCCCAGCAGGTTCCCCGTCTCGTAGGCGGCGTTGCCGATCAAGATCGCGCCGATGACCAGCGCCGCCGAAACGACGCGCCCGGCGCCGCCGGCGAAGCGGCGCCTCATCGCCTCGCCCAGGCCCATGCCGCCGACGACGCCCAGCCGGACCGACATCTCCTGGAGCACGAGCGCGGCCAGCACCGAGAAGGCGAGCGCCCAGATAAGGGTGTACGCGTAGTCCGCCCCCGCCACCGTCGCCGTGGTCACCGTGCCCGGCCCAATGAACGCCGCCGCCACGATCGCGCCGGGGCCGAGTCGAACGTCGCGCAGCCTCATCGCGTTCCTCTCACTCTCTCTTGCTTGACTTCGCCGAGCGGCCCATCTAAGATGGCGCGCGGCTTATCTCACCGGCCGCACTCCAGCAATCATTCTCTTGTGAAGCGCGCTAACCCCGCCAGCGTCCCGGAGTCGATGGAACTGACCGCAGAAGAAGCCTGGGCGAAAATCCTGGAGAGCGCCAGGGCCACGCTTCCTGAGCAGACTTGTCGCACGTGGCTCGACCCGACGAAAGCGCTGGCCCTGTCAAGCGATCAGCTGGTCGTCGGCGCGCCCAGCGATTTCGCCGTCGAGTGGATCGAGGGGAAGTTCGGCGAGCTCCTGACTTCGCTGGCGCAGGGGCTGTTCGGAGCGGGGTTCCGGGTGAGCTTCGAATGCCGGCCCCGGGAGGGTGACACGCCGCCCGTCTTCCAGGCGATGCCCGTAGTCGGCCTGGAGGAGCTGCCGGAGCCCGCGGGGGCCGAGTCTCCCGAGCCTCGGCTGATCATCGGGACGCTGAACCCGCGCTACACCCTCGAGAGCTTCGTCGTCGGCAGCAAGAACGAGCTGGCCGCCGCAGCCTGCCAGGCAGTGGCCGATGCTCCGGGCCGCGCCTACAACCCCCTGTTCATTTACGGTGGCGTGGGCCTGGGCAAGACGCATCTGATGCACGGCATCGGCAACGCCGCGCTGGCCAAGTTTCCGGGCAGCCGTGTCGCCTATGTCCCGACCGAGCAGTTCACCAACGAGTTGATCGCCGCCATCCAGGCGCGCCAGACGACGCAGTTCCACAATCGCTATCGCCGCATCGACGTTCTGCTCGTCGACGACGCGCATTTCCTAGCAGGGAAGGAGGGCACGCAGGAGGAGTTCTTCCACACCTTCAACGCGCTCTACGATGCCCAGCGCCAGATTGTGCTCACCAGCGACCGCCCACCGAAGGAGATCCCGGGCCTGCAGGAGCGGCTGATATCACGCTTCGAGTGGGGGCTCGTGACCGACATCCGCGCGCCTGACTTCGAGACACGCGTCGCGATCCTGCAGTCGAAGGCCGCCCAGGACGGACTCTCGATCCCCAACGAGGTCCTTACCTTCATCGCCGAGCGCTGCCACTCGTCGGTGCGGGAACTCGAGGGCGCGATTATCAAGCTGCTGGCGTATGGCTCGCTGACAATGCGTGAGGTCTCCCAGGACCTAGCGCGCGAGGTACTGGGGGGAAGCCTAGGGCCGGTGCGGGAAGTGACAGCGGAGCAGATCGAGGCGGTGGTCGCTGAGGCCTTTGGGGTCTCTGTCGCAGAGCTCTACTCGAAGAAGCGCCAACGGCGGGTGACCGACCCACGGCAGGTAGCCAT
>JBDHKT010000126.1:0-5893 GCA_039586255.1 Gemmatimonadota bacterium
GGCCCGGCGCTCCGAGTCCGATTTCTTCCTGGCCGGCCGCGGCCTGCCCTGGTGGCTGCCGGCGTCGTCGGTGTTCAGCACGCACACGGCGACGGACACGCCGATGTGGGTGACGGGCGTCATCTACGCCCACGGGCTGCGCGGCCTCTGGTACACGTTCTTCACGGCGTGGACCGCGATCGGCTCGTTCGTCTCTGCCCGCATCTTCCGCCGCTCGCTCGCCTACACGCAGGCTGAATGGCAGGTGATGCGGTTCGGCGGCCTGGGCGCCGAGCTGCTAAGGGGGTGGATGGCCGGCTGGCAGGTGTTCATGAACATGTTCATCCTGGGCTGGGTGGGCATCGCGATGGGCAAAGTCGGACATCTGGTGTTCGGTTGGCCGGTCTGGGTGGGGCTGGTGATCCCGAGCGCCATCACCGCCGTCTACACGCTGGCCGCCGGTTACTGGGGCGTGGTGATGGGCGACTTCCTGCAGGGGATCGTCGCCATCTTCGCCATCGTGCTCGTAACGGTAGTCGGCCTATGGGCGGTGGGTGGTCCCGGCGCGGTCTCGGCGCGTCTGGTCGAGATGGGCGAAGCGTGGCGGCTCGACGTGTTCGCCTTCACGGGCCTGTTCAGCGGCGACTTTCCCGCCGCCTGGTGGCTAACGATGCTGGTGATCGCCGTGATCGGCGGTTTCGGGATGGGCACCAGTATCGACTGGTACGTCGAGGCGCAGCGGATCCAGTCCGCCAAGACGGTGCGCGACGCGAGTTACGGACTGTGGGTCGGCGGAGCGCTCACCCTGGTACGCAACGGTCTGTGGGCCGCCGTCATCCTCGCCTTTTTCGTGCTGGCGCCCAACATCGCGACAGTGGCCGACTACGAGCTTGGCTGGTTCCGGATGGGCTTCGAGCTGCTGCCCGTTGGCATGGTGGGCGTCTTCATGGGCGCGATCCT
This sequence comes from Gemmatimonadota bacterium, assembly GCA_039586255.1. GTDB lineage: Bacteria > Gemmatimonadota > Gemmatimonadetes > Palauibacterales > KS3-K002. Next base: position 940 of record JBDHKT010000126.1, read on the forward strand.
GGCGATCCACCTCTCGACCATATCGAGCCACCTTAACCTCGGCGCGCTCTACTTCACCCGCGACCTCTATCAGCGCTACGTCAACCCCAAAGCGTCGGAGCGCCGGCTGGTGTGGATGGGCCGGGTGGCGACTTTCGTTCTGTTGCTCGGCTCCTTCTTCTACGGCCTGATGATGGAGGAGATCACCAGCTGGCTGATCTTCGCGCTCTGGCTGATGATGGCGGGCATCTGGCTTCCTAACATCCTCCAGGTCGTCTGGTGGCGCTTCAATGCCTGGGGCTACCTCGCCGCCTGGATGGCAAACCTAGGCGTGTCCTGGCTGGTCGTCTGGATCTTCCCCGCCTTCGGCGTCATACCGTCGCTGCCCGACTACGGACAATTCTGGCTGCTGATGGCCTTGGGCGCCATCGTGTTCATCCCGGCCACCTTGCTCACCGCGCCCGAGAAGATGGATCACCTGGTCCACTACTACGTGCAGACGCGACCGTTGGGCTGGTGGGGGCCCGTGCAGCGCGAGGCGGAACGCCGCGGCCTGATCGCCCCGGAAATGAAACCCGAACAGGTCGGCCGCCGACCGCTGATCCGCCGGACCTGGACGTCCGAAGAAGCCGAAGGTTGGAGCCGGGAGGATTGGATCGCCATCGTGCTGTCACCAATCGTCTATGCACTGATCATCATGGGTGTGGCGCGGCTGCTGCTGGGCCTGCTCGACGGCGCGCTGATCACGCTCGGCGCACTCGTCGGCGGAGTCCTCCTCTATTGGGTGATAGACCCGAAACTGCGCGCCGTCTCCGTCGAGTACGAAGCGAAACAGGCCAGGTACCTCGAGGAACTGGAACGCAGTGTTCGCTGGGACGAAAGCGCCCTCGACGTCAGGGCGGAGGGATAAGAGATGGACCGCGGACTCGTCACGCTGATTGGAATGAGCATCGCCTACGTCGCATCGTTCGCCGGTCTCGCCTTCGCCTACTGGGGCTGGAAGAGGCACTTGCGACCCGAAGCCCGCGACGAGGAGGCGAGATGACTTCGGCGACCCTGGCACTCCTCACCGCCTCCATACAGTCCGGCGCGGTCGCACCCCTCCCGGCCGAGACGCCCATCGGCGGTCCGCTCTGGAGCTATGTGATTCCGGCTCTGCTGCTGGCGATCGCCGGTATCGGGACCATCATGCTCTACCGCCACTTCGCCAAGCGGGAGGATTGACGGCCACCAGGCCGCACTCTCGGGCAGTTTGCATAGGGTCCGTGCAACATGCACAACGGCCGTGGCGCGTCCCTCGGGTTCCCCCCTATGCCTAACTCGTTGTCTTATAAGCTCCTACGCTGATTAGGCCTCAGCGGCCCGAGAGGTTCGATACTTGCGTGCCTGACCCGCGAAGCCCCCCCGCCAGCCCCGCCTCTCAGACAATCCGGCTCAAAGTCCCACCGGGACCCGCAACTCGAGTAGGACGATGGATACTGGTTACTGGATCAAGGGCGGATCTGTATACGGACCGTGCGGCTATACGGGGTACCGACTCAACCGCCGTAAGCACATCATCGGCCACAAGGGCGACACACGCCACTGGATATACGGCGACCACATCTATTCAAGCCTGGAAGGCAACACGGGCTACTGGATCGAGAACGACCGCATCTGCGGGCCGTCGTCGGAGATGCCCTGGGAGCAGACCATGGTCAGCCGGGTGAAACGGGCGAGGAAGAAGAGGGCGGCCCAAAGAAAGGAAGCCCACGGCTCCCTCTAAGGCCCCTGTGGATTTCACAAGCACGCCAACCCTGACACCGGTCGCGCCCATTCTTCCGGCCCGCGAGGGTCCAGTCTCCGAGTCCGCCGCCGCCTCCTCTTCTCACACGTAATTCTGGCTATCGTTACAATCGCGCTATACTTTGGCACGTCGATCGTGCCGCGGGTTCTCCTACACATTCACAACGAGGACGCGTTTGAAGGTCTTCTTGATTTACGTCCGGGACGAGGACTTCTACCGGCCGCTACCCGCCGAGTTAGGGAACTCGCGGTCCGGCAACGGGCGGGTCCAGGTGATGGCGTTCCCTGCGATCGGGATCGAGACGCTGGCCCCCGTCGTGCGCCAGCACGGCCACGAGGTCCGGATGTTCGACACCTGCCACCCACAGATGAAGGAAGAGCACATCGCCGAGGCTGTCGCCGATGAACGGCCGGATGTGATCGCGCTCTCGTTTCTATCTACGACCTCCTATCCCGCCACCAAGAGCATGGCCCGCCGGTTGAAGCGGGCGGCGCCCGACACGCCGATCATCCTCGGTGGCGTGTTCGCGACGATGAACGCGACGAAGATCCTCGCCGACTGCCCACACGCGGATTGCGTCGGGGTGGGCGAAGGCGAGGAACTGTTCCCCGACTTTCTGGAGAATCTCGACGATCCCGGTAAGGTATACGGCCTGGTCTGGCGCTCGAACGGCGCCGTGGTCGAGAACGCGCCGCGACCGATCATCAAGGACCTCGACCAATTCCCCTACCCCGACCGGGTGAGCCTGCCCATCGACTACATAGAGTCGATGCCGCTCGACGTCCCCGCGGTCCTTTCACTGGATCGCTTCTGCACCATGCAGACCTCGCGCGGTTGCCCTTATGCCTGCGTCTACTGCGACATCCCCTCGCTGACCGGCGGCAAGTGGCGTTGCCGCTCCGCCGAGCACGTGTTGGGCGAGATGCAGCAGCTGAACGACGAGGGTTACCGGTCGATCTACCTGACCGACGACCATTTCCTGCTGAAGCGCAAGCGCATTAGCGAGATCTGTCAGGGCATCATCGACCGCGGGCTGGAGTTCCGCTGGGGCTGCGAGGGCCGAGTCGACTCGGTCGCCATCGACCAGTTCCCCATCATGGTCGAGGCCAACTGCAGCTTCCTCGCTTTCGGCGTCGAAGCCGGCACCCAGAAGGTGCTCGACCGGCTGAAGAAGATGCAGTCGCTGGAGCAGATCGAGCGTGGCATCAGCGAGGCCAAGCGGCACGGAGTCGATACCGCACACGGCTTCTTCCTGATCGGCTCGCCGGACGAGAGCGAGGCGGACATCCTGGCGAGCTTCCGCTTCGCGGCCCGGCTCAAGCTCGACACCTTCGGCTTCAACCGTCTCTGCGTTTACCGCGGTACGCCGCTGTGGCAGGAGTATGTCGAACGCGGGATCATCGACGACGAGCGCGACTGGTACAAGTGGTTCAAGTGCTCGGACATCGACCCGACCGTCCTTCCCAGCGATGTCGTGAACCGGGCCCGTCAGAAGGGGTACCTTCGACTGTTCGCGCACCGGATCTTCCTGCGGCCGATCAAGACCTTCAAGCTGCTGCGCTCTTTCGGCCGCCACATGAAGGCGTCGGACATCCTGAAGCTGCTCGCGAGCCCCTTCCGCAAACGGACCCTCACACTCAGGCCCGAGCTACCGGCGCAGATGATCGACCGGGGACTGACGGCCCCCGTCCGCGAGGCGTCCCCAAGGGCGTGATCCGCGGCGACCGGGCCTGGATCGGCCCCTGACGCCGACCGGGAACCCCTGGAACAGCGAAGGGTCACCGCGCGTTTGCTCTGAGTAAGGTGCCTTACCGACTATCGCCTTAGCCGCTTTACACGTTCGGAATCGTGAGGAGGCTCGCATGAGCTCAGGGAAGAAGCCGAGCATCACGCCGACGCCCGATGGGCCCTATCTGGTCAAGGGCCTCGAGGACCTGGCCAATCGCAAGGGCCCGATCGAGGCCAAGCCGGCGATGGCACTCTGCCGGTGCGGCGGCTCGAACAATAAGCTATTCTGCGATGGGACCCACGCGAAGAACGGCTTCTCCTCAGCCAAGCTAGAGGGCCGGGTCGAGGACAAGCGGGACGACTACGAGGGCGAGGAAATAGTCATTCACGACAACCGGGGCATCTGTGCACACGCGGGCCGTTGCACCGATGGGCTCCCCTCGGTCTTCCGCTTGAAGCAGGAGCCGTGGATCGACGCAGACGGCGCCGGCGGTGAGGAGGTCATCGCGACGGTTCAGAAGTGCCCGTCGGGAGCACTGAGTTACTCCGTCGCCGGCACCGAACACCGCGACCGCGAAGGCGAACCGGCCATCTTCGTTTCACCGAACGGACCCTATGTCGTCAGCGGCGGACCGCAGCTTCTCGATACGGCCCGCGCAGAAGGCGCTTCTACGGAGCACTTCACGCTTTGCCGATGCGGCGGCTCGAAGAACAAGCCGTTCTGCGACGGAACGCACTGGTACAACGAGTTCAGCGACGATGAGAACTAAGGAGGAAAGTCCAATGAGCCAGGCACCTCCGATTCCAGATGTGGATGTCGATACCCTTCGCTGCGAGATCCGCAACGAGTACGCCGAGGTCGCCGACAATCCGCAAAGGGGCTTCCACTTTCACACCGGACGCCGCCTGGCGAAGATCCTCGGCTACAGCGAAGCACACCTCGATGCCGTCCCGGAGAGCGCCATCGAATCATTCGCTGGCACCGGCAACCCCTTCAGCCTCGGCGCGATTCAACGGGGCGCGCGGGTCGTGGACGTGGGCTCGGGCGCGGGGATCGATACCCTGATCGCCGGCCACCTGACGGGACCCGAAGGTCTGGTCATCGGGGTCGACATGACGGCGGAGATGCTGAAGAAGGCCGCCGAGGCGGCGGAAGCGGCAGGAATGGCCCATGTCGAGTTCCGCGATGGCTACGCGGAAGCACTCCCCGTCCCCGACGGCTGGGCCGATGTCGTTATATCGAACGGAGTCGTGAACCTTTGTCCGGACAAGCTTACGGCCTTTGGGGAAATGTACCGCGTCCTCAAGCCCGGCGGCCGGATCCAGATCGGCGACATCCTGGTCCAGAAACCTGTTCCAGACGACGCCAAACGCGACATCGATCTCTGGAAGGGTTGAATCGCCGGCGCTCTGCTGGAAGCGGAGCTCGAGGCGACCGTCGCAGCGGCGGGATTCCAGGAC
>JBDHKT010000127.1:0-5879 GCA_039586255.1 Gemmatimonadota bacterium
CTTCCGTGCGACGGAGCCATCGTCATTGCGGAGGGCACGATGCGGGCGCAGTCTCATCTGATGGTCCGAGGCGAGTGCACGCCCGACAACTGGCTGAAGAGACACCCGCGCTAGGACGCTTGCGGCCGAGATAGCAGATCTGCTGAAGCGGCGCGCGGCCGAGGAGCCCTCGGCCGCGCGCCGCCGTATTATTCGGGCCGGCCCCTCTGCAGATAGGCCCGCAAGTCACCAACGTCGTACCGACCGTTCTGGTTGTTGAGGTCGTCCAGATAGGCTTCCTCGAGGTCGGTCAGCTCATTCAAATCGTCGAGTAGGAACGGGCCCAGCACTCTTTCAACCGCAATCGGCATCGTCGACAACACGAGGTGGGCGAACCCGTTCTCCACCGTCACCTCATAGATGTTGACGCGTGACGACGCGCCGAACCCTCCGTCCAACCGTGTTGACGGCTCGGTGGCGGTCGTCAAAGTGCCCGCGCCCAGCGCGCCGAACGCATCGCCGGCCTCGCCGCGATTGCCCCCCTGCGGGAACGTCTTCACCAACGTGCTGTCACCGTCCGCCTCGACTAGGTTGACACGGTAGATCGGCACGCACTCGGCACAGGGGCGGAACGGGACCGTATCGTTGATCCGATAGATGAGCACGCCCGCGGCGGGAATACCGAGATCAAACCCGTTGCGTTCCCGGTACTCGACGAGCAATCGCTCGTCTACGCCGAGCGGGATCTCCAAGATCTCGCCGCTCGTGCGGACCGGTGGTAGCGTCACCTCCAGAAGCTCGGCCTGCGGGACGACTACGATCTCGTCCAACCAGCCCATGAACCTCTTCTCCCACGCTCCCATGTGCGTGGGCCGCCTCCAGGCGTTCCGGTTCATCGTCCCGCAGCCCCAAGCGCCCGCCGCCATCAGCGACCAGCAGCCGACGACCCAGCGTCGCTGCTCGGGGAGTATCCCGTAAACCGCATGATAGAGGTCGGGCAGGCCCAGGTTGTGGCCGAGCTCGTGGGCGACCGTGGTGATCGGCGTGATGTCCGTCCCGTCGCAACTCACGATGCTCTGTATGAAATAAGCATCGATCTTCACGAAGCCGCCGCCCGTCTGCGCATCGTCGGTAACGAACTCTTCCTGGTCCGGCCAACCCGAGATGCCCCAGAAATGCGGCCAGATTCCGGGACCGCCGCACGAGGCGGAGATGGCCGGGAAGTAGAACGCTATCGCATCTACGTAGCCGTCGTCGTCGCCGCTGTTCGGCACGTTGTCGGGCCCGTCGTTGTCGTAGAGACTGAAGTCGATAGAGCCGTCGACCAGCGACAGCGCCTCGACCATGTACTCGCCGGTCCGTGCATCATCGCCCAGCCCGTACTCGCTGCCGACCACCTGAGCGAGGGTCAGGCTCGTCTGCACCCACGGACCCACCTCACCGTAGATGCCGAGTCGTCCACCCGATACCTCGGTGTAGAACTCGATCAGCGTTCCGTCCTCGGCGGGTCCGTCGAACAGGGTACGGCTCAGGTCGTCCGAGCCGTAGACCGGGTCCGGCGAATCGGAGAAAAGCGCCGGGATCGCCACGAACGGTAGGTCGCCGGTGACCGGCTGACTGGCGCCGATGGCGCGCTGCGCCCGCAGGACCCAGCCGCTGGATTGCCGCAGAGTTTCGGCTTTTAACCTCAGTCGTTCTACGTACTCAGGCGACAACTCGCGACCCGGTACCTGCGCGGGGAAGATGTCCTGAGCGCCGGCGTAGCTCGGGGCAAACGCCGCGAGGCCGACGACCAGCGCGATCAAACGATCTTTCGTCATCATGATCACACCTCCGGTCACCAGCTATAGCCGACGGCGTACAGAGATACGTCGTCGCGCAATTGGTTGGACGGGTCGGCCACCTCGATCACCTGTAGCTCCGGCGGCGACTGCCGGTCGGCGACGGTCATCGTAAAGCGAACCTCGCCCGATCCGTCCATGAGGACGACGATCCGGCTCGTTCCGTCGACCGAATTATGGTAGACGTCACAGTCATCGCAGTCGACGCCGGCGATCCCCGCATCGCTCGTCTCGAACACCGCCGCCCCTTCGGGGCCGTTGGGAGAGATGAGGTGGACTACCAGATCGCCCGCGCCGGGCGGGGGCTCGGACGGCCCCTCGTCACTGCAGGCCAGGAAGGCCAGCGCAGCGGCTGCGACCATGAGCCCCGCGGCTCGTAATGGCGTCAAGACTGCATTGCCTCTTCTTTTCGAACCAAGTAAGGCGTTCATTGCACCACCTGTGTTGTAGGTCAGTGTTGGCTGTAATAGTAAGATCTGGCCGGAAGCGCTGCCAGCAGACGAGTCGTGTCGCGCCCGCCGAAACACTCGCGGTCGGGGCTATATCCATACTACGGGGTGCCCGTTGGCCCGGTTTCCTCACGCGCCATGGCAGGCCGGGCATACATCTGCAGCAAGCGGGACGCCTACCCGGACGGTCGCGACTTCGTCGGGATCGGGGTCCAGCCCGACGTCATCGTAGAGCCGACGGTGCAAGAAACAGCCCGGCCCGGAGTACGGTTCCGGACCGGGCTGTCCCGAGTCGGTAGTCGCTGCGGTGTCTCTAGGGTGGGGCCATCCCGTCAGCTCCTCATGAAGAGCAGGCCTCTTACCCGGCCGCTCGTCACCCTGAACCCGGTGATCGAGCCGTCGTCGTCGCGCTCGAACTGGACGTCCCCGAAGAACCAGGTGTTGCCGTTGAACGCGTCTGGAGCCGACGGCGTCAACGGGATGGGGTCGTGGCGCACGTGCGTCGCCACCAGCGCATCGTCCCGAACGACTAGCGTGTATGTCGTGCCGAGCTCCTCGCTATGGTAATCGCCGGTGTATTCCGCCAACCCGATCTCCTCGGGCACGAACCGCTCGATCCGCTGTGCCTCGGTCTCCTCATCGCCCTCGCTGGCTATGAACCGATCGACCTCGCCCGCTTCGTTCCGCTCGAAGGTCACATACACGTCCTGCGCCGGGACGAAGAACCGTGTCTCCGACTCGGGCACCAGCTCGAGTCGCGGCCCATTCGGTCCCTGGGCCCACAGGCGGTCACCGTCTCGGAAGACCGTCACGACCTCGGGCCCGATCTGGTAGTCCCCCGCGTAATCGTCGTAGATCGCGGAGTCGACTTCGACCGCCGGACGCTCCGACTCCGGTTCGCTAGCCGGCTCCGGCTCCTCATCCTCCAGCCTCTCGGCCAGGTAGACGTCTGCGACCCGCCGCGCCATCGAGCTGGGGCTGAAGTCGCCCAGGTTGCTTAGCACCACCACGGCGACGTCTTCATCGGGGTAGCGGACGACGTAGCTCCGAAATCCGGCGTCGCCGCCGCTGTGTCCGACGGTCCTCAGCCCGCGGTACTCGCCAATACCCAGACCGAAGGCGTAGCTGAGTGTGTCGCCGTCATTCAGGATACCGCGTGTGTGCATCGCCTCGATTACCGCCGGGCCGCCGACCTTCCCGTCAGTCAGGTTCTCTTCCCATTTCACAAGATCTCGAACGGTGGTGAAGAGACTGGTCGCACCCACGTTCGCGTAGCTGAGCACCTCCTTCCGGTAACCGTCACCGCGACGCGCGTAGGAGTAGGCCCGGTTCGGAACCACCAGCTCGTGGTCGTCGTGGAAGTGTGTGTTCGTCATCCCGAGCGGCTGGAAGATGTTCCCGGCCGTCCACTCGGCGAACGACTGCCCCGTGACCCGCTCGACGATCTCGGCGAGCAGGGTGTAGCCCGTGTTGCAGTAGAGTATTTCGTCCCCCGGCGCGAAGTTGAGCTCGCGCTGCCGGCGTACCAGGCGCATGATCTGGTCGCGGGTGATCACGTCGTCAAGCCGCCACCCCGCCATCGCCAGCAGCACCCACTGGTCGCGCAGGCCGCTCGTGTGATGGATGAGGTGCCGGATCGTGATCGTGTCGCCGAAGTCCGGGACTTCGGGCAGGTGGATGCGAATGTCGTCATCCAACGACAGCTTGCCCTCCTCGGCGAGCATCGTGACAGCGAAGGCGGTGAACTGCTTCGAGACCGACGCGACATGAAACACGGTCGTAGGCGTTATCGGGACATCGTACTCGAGCTGGGCGAGCCCGTAGCCCCGCTCGTAAACGATCGCGCCGTCACGGGCGACAGCCAGCGCCGCGCCCGGCGAGCCGGGGACATCCCACGGTGCGAACAGCTGATCGACCCGTCCCGACATCGTCCCCGCCACGGGCTCGATACGCAGGATCGTGATCGCATACCCTCCCGGCTCTGCCTCCGGGTCGTACGGTGTAATCTCAATCCGATACTCACCCGAGGTCTGGGAAAAGAGGGTGACGAACTCCGTCCCACGCTCTCCGGACGCGTCGATCTCGTCGACCTCTCTGCCCGTCGGATCGTGAATTCGAACGACGACGTCCATCCCCAGCTGTTCCACGCTGGCGAACACGTACTGGTCTGACCGTAGCGCGATGCGGAACGCATGCGTCTGGCCCGGTGCCAGCTCCCGCTCGACCTGTGAGTTGAGGCGCAACTCGGTAACCTCGTCCTGAGCGCGCACCGGGCTCGGCTGGACGGTGAACAGAGCCACCGCGATGATCGACGCGGTCGCGAGAACACTTCTACTCATGGTATGTCCTCTGCGGATTGTAAGCTCACGCCTCGTGGACCGTATTACCACCAACGACCGTCCGCACGACCTCGATTTCCTTGATCCGGTCGGGATCCACCTCGTGGAAATCCTCGGCCAGGACCACGAAATCGGCCAGCTTGCCCGCCGTTATCGATCCCTTGATGTCCTCCTCGAACGCGGCGTGCGCAGCGTTGACCGTGCAGATACGAAGCGCCTGGTCCGGGGTGACCCGTTGGTTCGGACCCCAAACCCTGCCGTCGAAGTCTTTCCGGGTGACCATGCTCTGGATCGCCATGAGCGGCTCGTACGGACCGGGTACGTAGTCCGAGGCGCTGGCGACCGGGATACCGTAGTCGAGGAAGGACTTGTGCGCGAACATCCAGCGCATCTTTTCCGGTCCGTACTCCAGCCACTTGTTCCCGTGGTAGTGGGCGTAGGTGTAGAACGGGGTGGGGATCGCACCAACCGCCTTGATCCGCCGCAGCAGTTCCGGACTCACCAAGGAGCAGTGCTCGAGCCGGTGACGCGGATCGGGTCGCGGCCACATCTCCTGGACCCGCTCGTAGGCGTTCAACACCATGTCGATAGCGACGTCACCGTTGGCGTGGATGCCCACCTGCCAGCGGTTGCGGTGCGCCTCCTCCACCACCTCGTGAATCTCCTCCTGGGTCATGGTGAGGATGCCGTAGTCGTCCGGCCGCCCAACGTACGGCGTGCTCATCCGCATCGTACGCTCCGAGGCCGAACCGTCGGCGAAGTACTTCACCCCGCCGACACGGAGCCATTCGTCTCCCAGGCCCGTGTAGAGCCCAGAACCCTTCATCGCCTCATAAGCCGACCCGCCCCCGAGCATCATGTACACACGGCACTTGAGCTCGCCCGCCACGAGCGCGTCCTGGTACGCGGCAGTGATCTGCGGCGAACAACTGGCGTCGGTCACCGAAGTGAGGCCCGCCGCGCTCATCAGCTCGGTAATCAGCTTAACACCCGCCTGCCGCTGCTCTCGTGTGGTGCCCCGTGGGATGAGACGTGAGAGCGGAGCCCGCGCCGCTTCGGCGACGAAGCCGGTCAGCTCGCCGCCCTCGCGGCCGTATTTCCCGTCCGGCGGGTCCGGAGTCTCGGCGGTGATGCCGGCCATCTCGAAGGCCATGCTATTGTACCACGAGGTGTGGCCGCCGCGGTGGCCCACCTGAACGGGGTGATTCGGCACCGCCTCGTCCAGGTCCGTGCGGGTGAGCCTCCGGCCCTCGCGGACCTTCGTGTCGTCG
>JBDHKT010000128.1:0-5865 GCA_039586255.1 Gemmatimonadota bacterium
GGCAGCGGTGCGGCCGAGCCGTTCACGTTTGACGACCCCGACTTCAATTTCCGCTCGCTGCGAGGGAATGCGGTACTGAGATGGGAATTCCACCCCGGCTCAACACTGTACCTGGTCTGGACCCAATCACGCAGCGATAGCGCGCCGGTCGGCGACATGGACTTCGACCGCGACGTCGGCGCGCTCTTCGATGCACACGCAGACAACATCTTCCTACTTAAGGTCAACTACTGGTTGGACATCTGACCCCGAGCCGATCATCTGACAGCTGCAAGGATCGGGGGCCACTCAGAGTTGGCGGCGCAGCTCGTCGTTCTCCCGCATCCGACCGCCAACGCGAAGCGAGCACCCCTGGCGGCGAGCTCCTAGTCGTGCGCTCCCAACGCGCGGTCCAGGTTGAAGGCGGCGCTGATCAAGCTGATGTGGGTGAACGCCTGGGGGAAGTTGCCCAGTGCCTCACCTTGCGGGCCGGTCTCCTCTGCGTAGAGCCCGAGGTGGTTGGCATAGCCCAGCATCTCCTCGAACATCAGCCGGGCCGTACGAAGGCGTGTCGGGTCGCGTCTACCGGCGCGCGCCAGCGCCTCGGCCAGCCAGAAGGTGCACATATTGAACGAGCCTTCCTCGCCTTGCAGGCCGTCCTCGGTCTCGTAGACGTTGTAGCGGAAGACCAGGTTGTTCTCGACCAGTCCGCCTTCCGCCGGTGGCCGGAGCGTGGCGTCGATGGTGCTAAGCATCCGCGGGTCGTTGGGAGAGATGAAGAAGACCAGCGGCATGATGAGGTTCGAGGCATCGAGCGAGTCGCTGCCGAAGTGCTGGACGAAGGCCCCACGTTTCTCGCTCCACCCTTTCTCGAAGATCTCCTCGTAGATCCGATCGCGGGTCTCGAGCCAGCGTACGCGGTCGGCGGGCAGCGACCGCTTGTCGGCCAGGCGGATGGCGCGGTCGAGCGCGACCCAGCACATGAGCTTCGAGTACACGAAGTGCTGCCGCGGGCCCCGCACCTCCCAGATCCCCTCATCCTCCTTGTGCCAATTGTCGCAGACCCAATCGATCATCCGGCGCAGCCAGACCCAACCGTCGTAAGCGACCGGAGCACCGTACTTGTTGTACAGGTAGATCGAGTCCATCAGCTCGCCGTAGATGTCCAGCTGCAACTGGTTGTGGGCGCCGTTGCCGACGCGCACCGGGCGCGAGCCCCTGTAGCCTTCCAGGTGATCGAGGGTTTCCTCGTTGAGCTCGTGCCGCCCGTCAATACCGTACATGATCTGCAGCGACCCGTCCGGCTCGGGCTCCTGGATCCGTTCCCGCAGGAACTGCCCGAAACGGGCGGCCTCCTCGGTGAAACCCACTCGGATGAACGCGTACAGGGTGAAGGCGGCATCCCGAATCCAGGTGTAGCGATAGTCCCAGTTGCGCACGCCGCCGATGGCCTCCGGAAGGCTGCAGGTCGGGGACGCGACGATTGCTCCCGTAGGCTCGTACGTCATCAGCTTGAGGGCCAGCACCGAGCGGTTTACGGCTTCGCGCCAGCGGCCCGTGTACGTGCACTGGTTCAGCCAATGCCGCCACCACTCCACCGTGCCGTTGAAGAGCTCGAACTCCTCTTCCCGGGACAGCCCCAGGCCACAGCCAACGCCGCCCTCGATTTCGCGCAAAACGAAGATCGACGTCTGACCGCGCTCGAGCGAGAACTCGGCCCTGACTCCTGCGCCGTCCTTTGTAAGTGGGACGTCGGTAACGAGCCCCATGCTCAGTCCCGGCGCCTGGAAGCAGGCGCCTTCGGGGGTGACGTCCAGTCCGTGCTCGTCCCGGGCGTAATTGAAGGCGGGTTTGCACTCCATGCTGAACGCCATCGAGCCGCGCACGATCTGGACGCGCCGCACCAACCAGTGGCTCCCCCGCTCGCCGTGCGGCACGCCCACCGGCATGTAGTCTACTATCTGGCCCACGCCGTCCGGCGACAGGAAACGCGTTACCAGGACGTTCGTATCGGGCCAGTAGTATTGCTTGGTGGTCACGTTCGTGAGATCGCGCGGGCGGATCATGAAGTTACCGCCCTTCTTCTCGTCAAGGATCGCCGCGAAGACGCTCGGCGAGTCGAAGTGCGGATAGCAGAACCAGTCGATCGATCCGTCCACCCCGACCAGGGCTGCGCTATGCATGTCGCCGACAACGCCGTATTCCTCGATGGGCTTGTATGCCATATCCCTGTCCTCAGACCTTGTCCTGGGTGCTCAGCGCCGCACCCTTCCTTCGAGATCTTCGCGTTCGATGGCCGGACAATCTAGTAGCAGTCGATAGGCCGGGCGCAATCCAGCGGTGCCGACGGAGGCTCAGGGACTGACTCCGCGCTCGCTGCCGCCGTGGCGCATTTAGCTGTGTTCTTTGAGGATCTCCCGAGCGGCGTTGTAGCCCGGAGCGCCCGTGACGCCGCCTCCTGGGTGCGTGCCCGCGCCACACAGATACAGGCCCTCGACGGGGGTTCGGTAGCGTGACCAGCCGGGCACCGGCCGCATGAAGAAGAGCTGGTCGAGCGTCATCTCGCCGTGGTAGATGTTTCCTTCGGTCAGCCCGAAGACGGCCTCGAGGTCGAGCGGTGTCAGCACCTGGCGATCGAGGATGGCCGACTCGATGTTCGGCGCGTAAGCCGCCAGCGTTTCCACGACCCGATCACCCAGAGCCCCACGCTTCGCGTCGTCCCAGACGCCGTCCTTCAAATGGTAGGGCGCGTACTGGACCAGGACCGACATCACGTGCTTCCCCTCGGGCGCCAGGCTCGGGTCGGTCAGTGAGGGGATTATCGCCTCCAGGTACGGTTCGCGTGACGGCTCACCGTACTTGGCGTCGTCGAAGGCACGCTCCAGGTACTTGAGACTAGGGCTGATCGAGATCACGCCGCGGAGGTGTGGCCCGTCACCCGGCACGCAGGTGAAGTCCGGAAGCTCGCCGAGCGCCAGGTTCACACGCGCGCAGACACCCTTGAACTTGATGTTGCGCACACGGCGCACGAAGTCGGGGTCCAGGTTGAACGGGTCCAGCAGGCCGCAAAACGTTCGGCTGGGGTCGGCGTTGGAGATTACACGTCGCCCCGCGATCTCCTCGCCGTCCACCAGCGCCACGCCGGTCGCCACCCCGGCTTCGGCGACGATCCGCTCCACCCAGGCGTTCGTCCTTATCTCGACTCCGGCGCTGCGGGCGGCGCTCTCCAGCGCGCGTGCCAGACCGCCGATGCCGCCGCGCACGCGAACCGGGGCACGCAGGACACCCTGTTTCGCCCCCACGTGATGGTGCAGAAACAGGAAGGCGGTCCCTGCCGCCATCGGGCCCTGGTGGATCCCGGTGATCCCGACCGCTCCCAGCGTGCCCTTCAGCAGGTCGCTCTCGAACCACTCGTCCAGCAGCTCGGCCACGGTCATAGGCAGAACCCGCAGCACTTCCGTCATGTCCCGTTTGCCCAACCGCCGTAGGCGCCCGGCCATCTTCAGCAGTTCCCAAACGTCTTTCTTCTTCTTGGAGAGGACGTCGGGGGGTGCCGAGTAGATCGACTCGAGAAGCCCGGTCGCCTTCGCGACCAGAGCGGCAAAGCCGTTCCAGCGCTTGGCGTCCGCCTCGGAGAGCTGCCCGATCGAATCGACCGTGAGCTCGGGCGTCCGCCAGAGGAGCAGGTGCTCACCCGCCAGTGTGGGAGAAAACACCGCAGGGTCGAGAGGCAGCAGCTCCAGGCCGTGCTTGGCGAGCTGCAGGTCGCTCACCACCGTGGGGTGTAAGCGGTTTATGCAATGGGCGCCCGTGTCGAACCTGAAGCCCGGGAATACCTCCTCGGTCACCGCTGCGCCACCGACCATCTCGCGCCGCTCGAGGACCAGAACCCGGAGCCCGGCCTTGGCCAGGTAGGTGGCGGTGACGAGACCGTTGTGCCCGGCACCGATAACGATGGCGTCGTAGTGGTCGTTCATCGTTACCAGTCCTTCAGGATTTCCAGTGCCGCGAGCCGACCGGAGGCGCCCGTGATCCCGCCACCCGGGTGGGTACCCGATCCGCACTGATAGAGGTTCTTGAGCGGCGTCCTGTAGTTCGCCCATGGGTGAGCCGGTCGCATGAAAAACAGCTGGTGCAGAGAAAGCTCACCGTGGAAGATGTTCCCTTCCGTAAGCCCGTACGTCTCCTGCATGTCCCACGGCGTTACGACGTGGCGGTGAATGATGGCGTTCTTCAGGTTCGGCGCGACCTGCGAAAGCGTATCGACAACGGCATCGCCGAACGCCTCGCGCTGCTCGTCGTTCCAGCCGCCAGTCAGTTCGAACGGCGCCCACTGCACGAAGATCGACATCACGTGCTTGCCCGGCGGCGCCATGCCCGGATCGATCATCGACGGGATGATGATGTCCATGTACGGTTGCCTCGAGAAGTTGCCGTACTTGGCATCGTCGTAGGCGCGTTCCATGTATTCGAGGCTCGGGCTCATCGAGATCGCGCCGCGCAGGTGTGGCCCGTTGCCCGGCAGGCAGGTCAGATTCGGCAGCTCGCCCAGTGCCAGGTTCACCTTGCCGGACGAGCCACGGATCTTGAAGCGACGAATCGCATCCAGAAAGTCGCTCGGCAGGTGGTGGGGCTCGACCAGTTTCAGGAAGGTGAGCTTCGGGTCGACACCGGTGGCCACGACCCGCCCGTAGATCTCCTCACCACTCTCCAGCGCCACCCCCACCACTCTGCCGTTCTTGACGATCACCTGCTCGACGCTGGCCTCCGTACGGATCTCGGCGCCCAGCTCTCTTGCCGCCGAAGCGATCGATTCGCTCACCGCACCGGTGCCGCCTTTGGCAAACCCCCAGGCCCTGAACACCCCGTCGATCTCGCCCATATAGTGGTGCAGCAGCACGTATGCCGTGCCGGGTGAGCGGACACCGAGGAATGTGCCGATTACCCCGCTGGCCGACATCGTAGCCTTGAGCGGATCGGTCTCGAACCATTCATCGAGGAAGTCGGCGGCGCTCATCGTCATCAACTTGCAGAGCGCGTAGAACTGCTCGGGCGGCAGGCCGAGAAAATGCTTGCCGAAGTCGAGCAGGCCCAGCAGGTCCCTCGGGCGCAGGGACGTGGGGTTGGGAGGCACGACGTCGAGGATGTGCTTCATCGCGAAGGCGAGGTGATACATCAGCTTGCCGAAATCGTCGTAAGCTTCGGCATCCCTCGGAGAATGGCGATAAAGCTCGCGCCGAGTCTCGTCGTGGTCGGCTCCGCGCATCAGGTAGTCGCCGTTCGGCAACGGCGTCAGCGTGCTTTCCAGCGGCAAGAGCTCCAATCCGTGACGTGCCAGCTGCAGGTCGCGGATGATGTCGGGCCGCAGCAGGCTGACCACATACGAGAGGGCCGAGAACTTGAATCCCGGGAAGATTTCCTCCGTGACGGCCGAGCCGCCTACGAGGTGTCGCCGCTCGAGTACCACAGCACGCTTACCGGCCCGCGCCAGATAGGCTGCGGTAATCAGTCCGTTGTGGCCGCCGCCAATGATTACGGCGTCGTATCGCGCGTTCTTTCCCATCTTCAGCTCCGCTTCCTTTCCGGGTCGAAGAAGGGTAGGTCGACCACGCGTGCAGCCGCCTTCTTGCGCTGGTGTTCTACCGTCACCTCCATTTCGGCGCGCGCTCCCCGCTCGGCGTTCTTCGACCGCAGGTGGGCGAGCGTGATGTACTTCTTCAAGGTCGGCGACCAGCAGCCGCTCGTCGCATAGCCGACCTGCTTGCCTCCCGAGTAGACGGGCACGCTGGTCCGCCAGGTCATCTGCGGCAGCTCGGGTGGCAGACCGAACTTGCGGTAGACCTCCTGAAGCGAGTCCCTGTCAATCTCGAGGCCCTTGAATTACCA
>JBDHKT010000605.1:0-2447 GCA_039586255.1 Gemmatimonadota bacterium
CGGCGAAGGCCGCCGCGGCCGAGGTGCACGGCTCACCGCCTCCAAGTTGTGCCAGCACGACCGATCCGCTCATCCAGATCGGTCGTGCCAGACCGGGCGGTCGCAGGCCTTGAGTGAAGCGCTGCACGCGTCCCTCGAAGTTCGTGAACGTGCCATCCATCTCGGCGAAGGTCGGCGACGGGAGGACTATGTCGGCCTTTCGGGCGGCAGGACTCAGCACGGACCCGATGTACACGAAGAGCGCGGACCCTTCGGCGAAGTCTTCCGGCGCGTCCTCGAGCGTCTCCTCAAGGACGAAGAGGACGCCTTTGTGGCCGCGGACCGCTCCGTAGACATCATCAACACGCTCGAAGCCTAGCGCCTCGGCGCCGCAACCGTTCGCCGCACGCTCCGCCCGCAGCGCCAGTCTCGGGAACCCCTTCAGTGCCTGCTCCGGACCGCTGGGAACACGGAAGCAGCCGCCGTCGAAACCCGCCTGATCCATCAGCCTGCGCACCGTGTAGAGGCTCTCGTTGGAGGTGCCTGGCGCGACGATCGCCTGCGCCCCACCCTCGGCGCCCTGCAGGGCCGCCGTCGCCGCATCCAGGGCACGCGGCCAATCGACGGGAACGAGCCGCTCGTCTTCGCGCACCATCGGGACCTCGGCGCGCATTCCCGCGCCCCAGCGCACCACCTCTCTGCGGCCGTAATCGCACATCCAGTACGAGTTCACCTCCGGGTTCCACCGCGGCTTCAGCCGAACGACCCGATTCTCCTTCGTACCCAGCGCCACGTTGCAGCCCTGCGAGCAGCCCGGGCAGATGCTCGCCGTCTGGTCCAGGTCCCAGGACCGCGCCTTGAACAGGAAGTCTTCGTTCACCAGCGCGCCGACCGGGCAGACATCGACGATGTTCATCGAGAAGGGGTGCTCGAACAGCTCATCGGTCATCGTATCGATGTAGCCGATGTGCCCGCGGTTGATCACCTGGAGCACGGGCTCCTGAGCGATCTCGTCCATGAAGCGGACGCAGCGCGTGCAGAGGATACAGCGGTCGGCGAAGTAGACGATTTCGGAAGTCAGGTGATCGCGGCCGAGCACGACTTTCGGCTCCACGGCCCGCCGCCGGCTCCACGGCCCGCCGCTGCAGCTGACCCGTCTCGTGCGCGTAATCCTGCAACATGCACTGGCCCGCCGCATCGCAGATCGGGCAGTCGAGCGGGTGGTTGAGGAGCAGGAACTCGATCACACCACGACGCGCCTTTCGTGCCTCGACGCAGTCAGTGCTCACCACCATACCGTCCTGAACCTGCTGGACGCAGGCGGGGAGTGGCTTCGGCGCACCCTCCACCTCCACAAGACACATCCGGCACTGGGCCGGCGCGCTCAGCCCCGGGTGCCAGCAGTACCGGGGGATGACGATGCCGAGCCGCTCGGCGGCAAGCAGGATCGTCGTGCCTTCGGGTACCGTGACCTCGGCGCCGTCGATCGTGATGTTTACCAGCTTGCTCTCGCTATCCATGGGCCTCGTTAGCGGCTCAGCGCTTCGCCGTGCAACTTCCGTCACGGATGTGAGCCATGTACTCGTTCTCGAACTTCTGGATCGAGCTGACGACCGGAACCGCCGCGCTGTCCGAGAGCGGGCAGATCGTCGTCCCCGCCATGTTAGAGCCGATGTCGAGTAGTAGAGGAATGTCTTCCTCGCGCCCCTCACCGCGCTCGATTCGTCGCAGGATCTTCGTCAGCCACGACGTGCCCTCGCGACACGGCGTGCACTGCCCACACGACTCGTGGGCGTAGAACTCGACCATCCGCCTGACGGCCCTAACCATGCATGTCGAGTCGTCCATGGCGATCAGGCCGCCCGAGCCCAAGAAGGAACCGGCCGCCTCGATGCCCTCGTAGCTGACGTTGCAGTCCAGCTCGTCTGCGGTCAGGATAGGCACCGAGCTGCCGCCCGGGATGACACCTAGCAATTCCCTGCCCTTCGGCGGGCCGCCGCACAGGTCGTAGACCAGCTCCTTGAGGCTGAAGTCGAGTGACACCTCGTAGTTGCCTGGCCTCTGTAGATGGCCGCAACACGAAAAGAGCTTGGTCCCGGGGCTCTTCTCGGTCCCCCAACCCCGGTACCAGTCGGCACCATTCAGCACGATGTGGGGCACCGAGGCCAACGTCTCCACGTTGTTCACCGTCGTCGGCATGTCGAAGGCACCCTTCTGCGCTGGGAAGGGCGGCTTGACCCGCGGCTCGGCCCGGCGGCCCTCCAGCGAGTTCAACAGCCCGGTCTCCTCACCGGCTATGTAAGCCCCTGCCCCGGTGTGCACCGTTAGATCCAGGTCGTAACCGGAGCCGAGGATGTTCGCGCCTAGATAGCCGCGCTCGTACGCCTCGACCACGGCACCGTTCAACACGCGGACGATGTCGACGAACTCACCGCGGATGTAGATGTAGGCGTGCTGAGCGCCGACCG
>JBDHKT010000129.1:0-5817 GCA_039586255.1 Gemmatimonadota bacterium
CCCATGATGCCGAAGCGTAACTCGGGTAGGGCCGACCAGTTCAGATGGCCGAAGACGTCCAGCGGCGCGTCGTTGTCGAGTTTCCTGTTGTCGCCCGCCGGCCCTTTCCCGTTGCCGTTCATTACCGTGCCGGTCAGGACTACGTTTGCGACCTCCCAGGCGGCGGTGACGCCGCGATCGTAAGTCAGGTCCTGAGGCTGGTCTCCTACTCGGGCGCGGTAGATGACGTAGTCGTCGAATTCCAGCCGCAGCTCGCGCTTGAACATGGGATCGGAAACCTGGAACTGTCCCACCGCCACATCGAGAGGAGCCCCGCCGATGTCGTTGAAGTAGATGAACGCGTCCTCTATGCCTCCAACTTCACCACGCTCGAACAAAAAAAAGTAGAAGTAATAGGACACTCCGCTGAACAGACTGCCGCCCGAGAGAATCTTGACGTTGTAGGGCGTCTTGAAGTCCCTCGAGACACCGCCGTTCACGAACCCCTGCAGGTAGGCGTCGAATCGCACCGCCAGCGGTATTTCGCTCAACAGCTCGAGCATCCGGTCGCCCGTGTCGATCGTGTCGCGCGGTTGTTCATCAGCGGCAAAGCGGAAGCCGTTGCCGGCGAAGGTCTCACCGAAATCGGTTAGCGTGGGGACCGGGTTGTGACAGAGCTGGCAACTTACCCGATACTTGCGGGCGAAGGCGGGGATGGCAGTGGCGTCCGCGCAAAGCAGAACGATCAGGACCAGTCCCAAAGCGACTCGGCCGATCATGGACTGGGCTGGCGATCTCCGTGTCCGACTATCCGTGTTTGGCACAGCGCACCTCCGATGCTGGGGTCCTCGCGCCTCGCCTACCGTGCTCCCCGATCTGCCGCAATAGCAGTCGGCGACTCCATGTCTCAATCGTCGGCGCAATATGCGTCCGCCTCGACCTCGATCAACATTTCGGGCTCGACAAGCCCCTTCACCTCAACCATCGTCGTTGCGGGCCGGTGCTCACCGAAGAACTCGCCGTGGGCGCGGCCGAACTCCTCCCAGCGGCTGATGTCGGTGACGAACATGCGGGTGCGGACGACGTGGGACAGATCGGCGTCCAGGTCGCGGAGCGCCCGCTCGACGATATCGAAGCAGCGCTTCGCCTGCGCGTAGGCGTCGCCGGGGGCGAAGACGCCACCCTCTTCGGCAACCGCGGCCGTGCCGGTCACGTAGATGTGCTCCCCCGCGCGCAAAGCCCGGCAGTAGCCGACGATAGATTCCCACGGGGCGCCCGAGTACGTGCGTCGGAATTCCATCACAGCTGCCTCTGCTCTCTGCTGCTAGCCCGGTATCCAGATCTGCTTGGCGTAGACCAGTTCCGACCTCACACCCAACGGTAGCTGGCTGGATGACTTGGTGTAGAACGCCAAACCTTTGTAGCTGGTCAGGTACTTGTAACTGGTCCTTCCGAAGATCTTGCTCGTCGCCATCACCACGACCGGCTCCTCGGCACGGTGGACGATCTGCACGAAGTCGTTAGGCTCCATTCGCACGATCGCCCCCGATGCTTTGACGGCCTGGGCGATCGCCGCGGCTGCGGCTGCTCCTCCTCCGTGCATGGGCTGTCCTCCTGCTTCCTCAGAGGGGTGATTTCATTAGTGAGTCCACGCATATTGGCCCCAGCGGGCGGACTCCGCAAACTCCACCCTCTCGGAGGAACCCTTGAGCCGGCCCCATCGAAGCAATCTGCCTTTCGTGTTGTGCGCCGTTATCGGTCTGGCCGTGGCTGGGTGCGCGGAGGACGGGCGGCGCTCGCTGACACTTGGGGTTCCAACCACCGTGCAGGATTCCGGATTGCTCGATGTTCTGTTGCCCGAGTTCGGGCGCGCGCATCCCGAGTATCGTGTGAGGTTTGTTGCCGCTGGCAGTGGTGAGCTTTTGGCGCTGGGCGCGCGTGGCGATCTCGACGTCTTGCTCAGCCACTCGCCGTCGGCGGAGCTGGAGTTCGTCGACGCCGGGCACGGCACCTCGCGACGACAGGTGATGGAGAACGACTTCGTCATAGCGGGGCCGCCCTCGGACCCGGCAGCGGTCGGTGCGCTGGACGATGCCGTCGTAGGTCTGGCGCGGATCGCTTCGGCCGGCACCCTGTTCCTGTCCCGGGGCGACGATTCCGGCACGCACCGCAAAGAGCTGGATCTCCGGGCCGAAGCGGGCCTCGGGGTGGGAGGGCCCGGCTATCGCGAAGTGGGTCAGGGTATGGGGGCGGTACTGCGAACGGCGTCGGAGCTGGGCGCCTACGCGCTCTGTGATCGTGCCACCGTCCTCAACCTCAGCCAGACGTTGGAGCTCGAGATCCTGGTGGAGGGCGATCCGCGGCTACGGAATGTCTATAGCGTGATCCAGGTCGCCCGCGCTCGCGAGCCCGAGGGCGCACGTGTATTCGCGGAATGGATAACGTCGGAGGCCGGACGGCGCGCCATCGCCGGCTACGGAAAAGACCGGTTCGGCACCTCTCTCTTCCGGCCTACGAGCTGATCTTGCCCTCCTGGCTCGTGTCGATCTCGTCCACATCGCCGGAGCCGAGCAAGAACGCCTGAACGTTCCTCCGCAGAAAGTCCCGGGCCTCCGCCGTGCGTACGTCGAGGGCGTAGTGGTTGATGAGCTGCATCTGCCGTTTCAGCCACTCGTCCCAGCAGACCCGGCAGATCTGGGCGTGGATACTTTCGCCGAGTTCGTCGGGGAACGGTGGGCGGTTCAGCTGGTCGCGTTCCTCTCCATAGCGTGAGCAGGCTATGTCCGGCATGGTTCGTTGCGTTGCCTAGGTTTTGGCGGTAACCGGTGGACAGTAGCCGGTATCTCGGTGCACGACCGCCCGCCGCTCACCGGCTACCGCCGTGAACCGTCTACTGTCCACCGGCCGGATGGTCTATTATCGCTCCTGAGGTCGTCAAGCCGGGCCGGCGGGTCGGCCGCCGGCCACACCTCTGGTTACTAACTCTCTACGGGCGCCATGGGTTCACGACAGGTATTGCAGAACGTGGTCGTCGTGCTCAACGAGCCGCAAGACCCGGTGAATATCGGGATGGTCGTTCGCACGATGAAGAACTTGGGGTTGAGCCGGCTGCGTCTAGTACGTCCCGGCGGTTTCGACCCTCACAGAATCCGGGGCGTCGCGCACACCGGCATGGACGTGGTCGAATCGGCTGAGCCGTTCGAGCGGCTTGACGATGCACTGGCGGGCGTGGGACTGGCCGTGGGGACCACGGCCCGGGGGCGGCGCGTCCGGCGGAACTACGTGCGCCCGAGGGACGCCGCTGCCGAGATTCTCGAGGTCGCGCGATCCGGCGACGAGGTCGCGCTCATCTTCGGGCGCGAGGATCGGGGGCTCAGCAACGAGGAACTGGACCTGTGCAACCGGTTGGTCGTGGTCCCCACCGACCCGGACCACTCGAGCCTCAACCTTGCCCAGGCCGTGTTGGTCATCGCGTACGAAATCTTCCTGGCCGCCGAGGGTGCACCGCCGTTCAAGGAACCGCGGCGCGCGGTGGCCCGCGCGGACAGGGCTGAGTTGGAGAGCCTGTTCAGCGAGGTCGAAGCGTCGCTGCACGCCATCGATTTCTTCAAGGCGCAGAAGGTCAAGCCTCTCATGCGGACGGTGCGGGAGGTGGCTGCCAGGGCGGATCTGGACGAGCGGGAGACGGCTCTGTTCAAGGCGATGGCGTACGAGGTCCGGAACTTCCTCGCCCGGCAGGGACTCGACACGGGCGGCTAGCTCGCGGGGAAGTTTTTGCCTCTTCCGCGCAGAGTTTGCCGGCCCGGCTCGGTAAATGTGACCGGTGCCGACAGGACCTGGCCGGCAGGACCGCCGTGGAACCCGTTGATCAGGGCTCAGATAGGCTTCTGGCCCGGCCCGGCGGCACGCGAGTTGCCCCTATCACCTGATACGAGAAGTCCCGTCCCTACCTGCACCGTCACCGGAATCACATTCACCGCTGAGTCTCGCGGCGATGGCGTACGACGCCCCTCAACGATCAGAGGGCAAGGGTTCTACGGGTTATACAAGTCTCCGACTACAGCATGGCTTGCGGCAAGAGGGACGGACACGTGGACACAGAACTGCGGCGATACGCAGAACCATCCGGTGAGCGGCGAAGCTACGCTCATCTCTGCTTGGAATCACCGCCAGCTCTCCTTGGGCGAAGGTTACGATGGTCCGTACTCCGGCGACATCGCCGTATGGCGGAACCAGACCGTTTTGCTGCACGGCGTGGACGGGAGCGGTTGGACCGTCGTTTACAGGGAGGTCGCGCGCTCGCTGACATCCCGCTACTGTCTGGGTGGGGACCGGCGGTTGCGGGTGGACGGCCGGAATTGAACGTACGCGCCGCCGACGATGTGGTCGCTTTAGGCGAGGAGCTGCACTAGACCGGAGGGTGGATCGCCTGCAAACAAGTTTTGCGGGCTCTGGACAAACTTTGCCCGTATATCGCGAGCCCGGGTGCCGACTCCCGCCAGCGGAATCCGTTGGGGCGATGGGACTAAGGCGGCAGGTCGGCGCCCCGGCACGCGAGTTGCCACGTCAAGGACCGCGTGCGGCGGGACTCGCTCGAGAGCCCAGAGTGAACCCGCTGCCCAATGAGCCCGGGCGAAACGCCCGGGCTCTTCTATTGATCACGGATTGCCGAATTCCCAACTACCGCTGCCTTCTCTCGATACTCGATCAACAGCGCCAGCAGGCCCATCGCGACCAACAGCGCCAGTGCCAACGACTGCGCGAACAGAATGGTGACGAGGAAGAGGCCGAATAGCGCGAGTGCTCCCAGTGTGGCGGGCACGGACTCTATGCTGGTTAGCTCGAGCCAGAGTGCGCGTCCGTAGGCCACGATCGGTTCTCTGAACAGGATGATCGTCAGAACCATCAGTCCGAGCATCGCGATCTCGGCCGCGCTGCGCAGCGGTACGTTCATTATAGCGTGCGCTATGACGACGGGCAGCAGCGACCGCGTCTGGTAGAAGACGTAGCCCGCCAAGATCGAGCTGAACACGATGCTGGCCAGCGTGCCGATGCTCATAACGCTCAATCGGAAGTATTGGGTATGGCTGAAAGCAAAGACGAAGGCGGTGATGAGGATGCCGCCGGCGGCGCCGAAGTCCTCGATCAAACGTGTCTGAAAGTAGCCGCGCACGAATAGCTCCTCCAGGATCGGCACCAACACGAAGCTCGATACGGCCATGAAGACCCAGAACCCGAAGTTCCACTCGTACGAGAACACTGACCAGTGCTCGGGGCCTGCGCCGAGGGAGACGAAGCTTGCCAGGACCATCAAGGCCGCCACCGGTAGGGAGGCCACCGCGAACAGAAGCCACCCTGTACCGGCAAGTTGGGCGAGCGGGCGGCCGGCCAGCGTGAGGCCGTAGGCTCGTAGAGGACGACGGCGGTGCCACCAGCCGATCGAGAAGGCGAGGCCGAACATGATGCCGTACTTGATCAACAGGTCCAGGGCGCTCACCCAGGCCATCGCCAGGAAATCCGGGGTGGCACCCTCCGGCAGCGCGTTGATCAGTGCTCGCGACCTGGCGAGACCCACCGAGTTGCTGACCGCACGCGCCATCAGGCTCCCGCCCACCAGTACCGCCACGACTTCGAGGACGGCTGCGATCCGCTTGCCACGGCGCGGCATGCTGCCAGGGGTGGGGAATCGGGACTCCATGATCAGTAGACTAACAGGTCGCTGATAATGTGGTGATTTGATCGAATCGTTCCCTGCTCATGGAATCGAGTCGTTACATTTTTGCTGATCGTGCGGGGCGCGCGTCGCGCCTTCGTGGCTCCGGGAGCGCCGCGGGCGCT
>JBDHKT010000606.1:0-2561 GCA_039586255.1 Gemmatimonadota bacterium
TGGAAAATCTCCGCCGCGGGTGGCGTGGCTCGCCGACTCACGACACACCACTCCGAGGAGACGAACCCTGTAATCTCTCCTGATGGAAGCACGCTGGCCTTCACGGCCCGCTACGAGGGCCCGGCCGAGCTATACACGATGCCGTTGGCGGGTGGCGTTCCCGTGCGGCGCACCTACGAGGCCGAGGGCTCCCTGGCCACGACCTGGACGCCCGACGGCCGCCTAGTCTACACGACGAGCCACTACTCCGGGCTGCCTAAGCCGCGGCTCGTGACGCTGAATCTGGAGGACGGGACGCGGTCGCTCGTTCCCCTTGCCACGGCCAGTGAGGCGGCATACGACGCGACAGGCACGAAGCTCTTCTTCGTCCGCCCCGCTTTCCACGGCAACGTCACCAAACGATACACGGGTGGCACGGCGCGCGACGTGTGGAAGTTCGAGGAGGGCGCCGCAGAAGCCGTCGAGCTGACCGGTGATTATGACGGCGAGAGCCACTCGCCGATGTGGTGGGGTGGCCGCGTTTACTTCGTCACCGACCGCGACGGCACGATGAACATCTGGTCGATGGATGAAGATGGAGGAGACCTGCGCCAGCACACCCGGCATAGCGGCTGGGACGTGAAGAACCCGTCGCTGTCGCAGGGGAGGATCGCCTATCAGCTGGGCGCCGACCTCTGGCTCTACGACATCTCGACCGACGACGCTCGGCTCGTCCCCATCACACTCGCCTCGGACCTCGATCAGCTGCGCGAGAAGTGGGTCGACAATCCGATGAGCTACCTAACGTCGGCGCACATTCACCCCGAAGGCGCGAGCGTGGTGCTCACCGCCCGAGGCCGCGTGTTCGTGGCGCCGGCGGAACAGGGCCGGCTGGTGCAGGCTTCGCGTGAGGAGGGTGTGCGCTATCGCGACGTCGTGTTCTTGCCCGACGGGGAGACGTTACTGGGACTGTCGGATGAGACCGGCGAGCTCGAGTTCGTGAAGATCCCGGCAAACGGTGTCGGCGACGACGAGCCGCTCACCGACGACGGCACGATCCTGCGCTTCCAGGCATACCCGTCGCCGGACGGGGCGTGGATCACGTACGAAGACAACAATTATGACCTGTGGGTGCTCAACGTCGCGACGGGCGAGGGTCGGAGAATCTCCGAGAACCGGGAAGGGATCGGCGATGTGGCCTGGTCGCCGGACAGCCGCTGGCTGGCCTTCGCAATGCGCGCGATGAACAGCTTCAGCCAGATCAAGCTGTACAGCGTGGAAGACGGGACGACCGTGCCGCTCACCAGCGATCGGGTGAACAGCTTCAGCTCGGCCTGGGACCCGGGCGGCGAGTTCATCTACTTCCTGTCCGACCGGAATCTGCGCTCGCTGGTGGGGAGCCCCTGGGGCTCGCGCCAGCCGGAGCCGTACTTCGACAGGTCGATAGAGATCTTCATAACGGGAACGGCCGTGGTCGTGGCGATTCCGACGGCGACTCGGATGAAGTCGAGCCGATAAGCATCGACCTGGACGGTTTGGAGCGCCGGGTCAAGCAGGTCCCCGTAGCGGCCGGCAATCTCAGCTCGCTGTACGTGACGGAGGACGCGCTGTTCTGGCGTGCGCGTGAGTCGGGCCCCGGCGCGGACTCTCATCTGATGGGCCTCGAGATCGGCAACGAGGATTTCGAGCCGACGACCGTGGTTGAGGATGTCGGCAGTTTCGAGCTATCGCTCGACCGGAAGAAGTTCCTGCTGCGCAAGGGCAACAACCTGCACGTGATCGACGCCAAGCCGTCCCGGGTCGGCGACCTGGGCGAGCACCGGGTCGACCTGGGCGGCTGGACGTTCCCGATCGACGTGCGTGAGGATTGGCGGCAGATCTTCGTGGACGCGTGGCGGCTGGAGCGTGACTACTTCTACGACCCCAACATGCACGGTGTCGATTGGGACGCGACGCTCGAGAAATATCTGCCGCTGGTCGACCGGGTGACCACGCGCGGCGAACTGTCGGACCTCATCGGCCGCGTGGTGGGCGAGCTGTCGGCGCTACACACCAGCGTGCGCGGCGGCGACCTGCGACGCGGGGATGACAACATCCAGGTGCCTACGCTGGGAGCCCGGCTGTTCCGCGACTCCGAGGCCGGCGGCTATCGCATCGACTACATCTACCAGTCGGATCCCGACTACCCGGACGAGATGTCGCCGCTGGCCGACCCAGACCACGACATCCACGCGGGCGATGTGATCGAGGCGGTGAACGGCGTGGGTACGCTGGACGTACCCAACATCGGGGCGCTGCTCCGCAACCAGCAAGGCCGTCAGGTATTGCTGACCGTGCGGTCGGATGGCCGCTCCCGCGACTTGATCGTCGTCCCGACGACGGGCGAGTTCAACCTCAGGTACGGCGACTGGGAGTACACGCGCCGCCAGATCGTCGAGCAAGAGGGCGCGGGGAGGATCGGCTACGTCCATCTGCGGGCCATGGGCGGCAACGACATCACCAAGTGGTACCGCGAGTTCTACCCGGTCTTCAACCGGCAGGCGCTGATCATCGATGTGCGCAACAACTGGGGCGGCAACATT
>JBDHKT010000130.1:0-5796 GCA_039586255.1 Gemmatimonadota bacterium
GGAGTGGAGGTCGAGTCGCTACGCGGAGCAGGGGCTCGGGTGCCAGGGCTGCCACATGCCGGACCGGCGCCACCTGTGGCGCGGCGTGCACGATTCGGTGACGGTCAGCAGCGGCGTCACAATCGAGTGGGTGACGACTTCCGCTCGCTCGGCTGAGTCCGTCGCGTTGCGGGTGACGAACTCCGGGACGGGGCATCGCTTCCCGACGTACGTGACGCCAGAGGTGATCGTGGGCATCGAGCTCCTCGACGCGGATCGCCGAGTCATCGCCGGCACCGCGATCGAGTCGGCGATTCGGCGCGTCGTCGAATCACGGGGCGGAATCTGGGTCGAGCTCTCGGACACGCGCCTCGCCCCGGATAGCAGCTTGATCCTCTCGGCTGGAGCCGAGGAACCGCGGGCCCGCTTCGCCCGCGGTACGGTCGTCGTCTACCCCGATGCGTTCTATCAGAGGATGTTCGCCGGAATGATGGCGGGCGCGCTGAGCGATACGTCCGCGGCCCTGATCTCTGAGGCCTACCGGCGAGCGAGCGAGAGTGCTTTCACGGTCTTCGACGACACGATCCGGGTGCACTGAGGGAGCGCTTGGGAGTTGGGAGGGCGGTCCGTAACTCCCCCCGCGCGCTCTGGACCCTGGAACCGCTGCCGGTGTAGCTTCGTAGTGGATCAATGATGGACACCGTTCTTCTACTAAAGATCGCCGGGGCCGCCCTGACGTTCGCCCTCGGGATCTGGATCGGCCTGGGTATGCCCGGGCTCAAAAAACGGTCCAAGCGCTCCCGTGAGTGGCAGTCGTCCGACCGGCTGCACGCTACCTGGATCAACCGCGTGTTCTTCCGCATGGAAAGTTCGGAGCGGCGGTTCGGATCCGGCCTTATCACGCCCGGGGACAAACCGGATGGGACCGGCGAGGGGCAGCAGGAGACCGACCCGGAAGACTCATCCGGCGTGGTGCGCCTGCGGCGTACCTTCGAGCGCTGACCGGTGGCGGCGCCCGGCGGCGCCCGGGTAACCACGAACAAATCTCTGCGGGTGTAGCGGCCCTAGGAATCTCCGGGTGTGTGGACGCGCAGCGTGCGCAGCCTGCCCAGCGCGGCGGCCAGCTCGTGGATGCGGAACCGGGCGTAGTCGCCGGGCTGTCGGGAGTCGATCGTGTCGAGCCCCTTCTGCCGGACCTCCTCCATCAAGCCCTCTAACGCCCCACGCACCGTGCGGCGACCGTCGAGCCAGCGGCCGGCGGCGTGGACCATCGCCTGGGCGATGGCACGGACCTGTGCCTCCTCGACGAGCTGTTCCAGCGCGCCAAGCTCGAGCTCTTCCGTCCCGAACAGGACGCGGGTAGGGGTCTGCACCTTGATCGAGACGGGCTTGCGTCCCTTCTGGGCGTCGATGCTGGTCGGGTCCGGTACGCGCTGGAGGGGCGGCGACCAGGGCCTGCCTTCGTGGGCGCGCTTGGTGCGGAAGCGCTCTGCGATCTCCTTGGCGCCGGCTGTCAGATCCGCCGGCAGATATCTGCGCATGCCGATGACGGTATCGGCGACGTCGAAGTAGTCGCCGGCGCCGCCGACGACGATCGCGGTGGAGATGCCCAGTCCTTCGTATAGCTGTCGGGCGCGGTCGATGAACGGCGTGATCGGCTCGTCGGCGTCGTGGACCAGCGCCTGCATCCGGGCATCGCGGATCATGAAGTTGGTGGCGCTCGTGTCCTCGTCGATCAGCAGGCAGGTGGCACCGACCTCGAGGGCCTCGGCGATGGCCGCCGCCTGGCTGGTGGAGCCGCTGGCGTTCGGGGTCGAGAAATGGGCGGTGTCCTCGCCGCGGGGCAGGTCGGTGATGAAATTCGATATGTCCACCGCGGCGACAGAACGGCCGTCCTCGGCGCGGATCTTCACCGCGTTAGGCACGGTCACGGCTAGCTCGCGGCCGTCGCCCTCGATATGATCGTAGATGCCGCTCTCGATGGCGCGGAGCAGAGTCGACTTGCCGTGGTAGCCGCCGCCGACGATGAGGGTGATGCCGCCGGGCACCCCCATGCCTGTAACCTGTCCGCGGTTCGGGGCCTCGAGGGTGACCGTCAGTCCGTCGGGCGCCTTAAAGGCTACGGCCTGCGACGTGGCGAGCGGCCGGTCGTCGACGCCGCTGCGGCGCGGGAGAACCGCGCCGTCGGGTATGAAGGAGATGAGACCGCGTTCCCCGAGTTGGTCGCGGAGCGCGGCCGAGTCCTCGGCCAGCAAAGCGTGGCTGCGCAACGCTTCGAGCTCGCCGGTCGCGGGCGCCAGAACGCTGCGCAGGGCGCGGGGGATGTCGCCGAGCAGCATCTCGGCCGCCTGGCGGCCGAGCACGCGGCGGCCGGCAGCGGGCAATCCCGCGGTGAAGCGGGCGACGACGGTGCCTGCCTCGTCGATCTGCAGGCTGGTACGTTCGAGGATGCACTGTCCCGGCAGCAGGATGCGGACGGCCCCGCTCTTGCCGCTCCCCCGGTCGCGGCTGACCGAGCGCAGCTCGCGGTGCAGACGGCGGTTGAGGAAATCGGCCACTGCCACGCGCCGGACATCCGGCTTCAAGACACCCTCGGCCAAAGCGACGATCTCGGGTGGAAAGACGGCACGCAGCCGACTGGGCGACGCGAAGGGGTCACCCTGGACGTAGTCGATATGGAGGGTGTGATCGGCGAAGTCATAGCTACCGGCGATCTGCTTGTAGGCGCCGTAGCTTTTTCCGTCGATCCCCTGGAGCGTGGAGCTCAGTCTATCCTTGGATCTTGCGGACATCATCGTGCCACGTGTCAGCTTGCGCGCGGGAGCCAGCTTGGCATATTAGCCGGCTGTTGGGTCAGGCCTCAAACCCGCGTGCGGCAGCGCCGAACGCTGCGTCTGTTGAATGGAACAGCTCCTGACTGGACCAGTTGGTCCTCTTCTCATCTTCCTGCTGCGCGTCGTTGACGTGTCACTGGCGACGCTGCGGCTGATCTCGGCCGTGCGTGGCCGGAAGCTACTCGCCGCGTCGGTCGGGTTCGTCGAGATCTTGATCTGGATAGTGGTTGTCGGCACGATGGTTCGCAATCTGAATTCGCCCACCCTGGTGCTCGCCTACGCCGGCGGATTCGCGGCCGGTACGTGGGTAGGGATGACGATCGAGGAGAAGCTGGCGCTCGGTTTGGCGGAAGTACAGGTAGTCGAGCGCTGGGATCCGGAAGCGTTTGTCCGCGTGGAGGAGCCACGCTCGATCCAGCGGGGGTGGCTGCTCAGTCGCCGGCGCAAATGAACGCCTGGTGGCGTAAGAGCGCTGCGGTGCGGCCGCCCGGAACGCGTAGGCCGCGGGAGTGGGATGATGTCGAGCGGCAGCGTCGAGTACGGCGGATCTTGTTCTGGATCCTCTGGGCCAACCTGGCGCTGGTCGCGGTCAAGGTGGCCGTCGGTTGGGTGATCGGCTCGCTTTCGGTGCTGGGTGACGCGGCCCATTCCGCAACCGACGCCCTCAACAACGTGATCGCGCTGACGGCCATCTACTTCGCCGCCGCGCCGCCCGACGATGACCACCCTTACGGGCACGGCAAGTTCGAGACGCTGGGCGCCTTCGCCATCGCCGGCTTCCTCTCCATCACCTGCTTCGAGCTGCTGAGGTCCGCGTCGCTGAGGCTGATCCGCGGCGGAGCGCCGCCGGAGCCGGACGCGACGGCCATGATCATCCTGGCAGCGACGATGTTTGTGAACATCGCCATCGCATACTACGAGCGCCGCCGCGGCAGGGAACTCCGCAGTGAACTGCTCATCGCCGATGCGCGGCACACGCAGGCCGATGTCTGGGTGACGCTGGCGGTGCTCGTCGGGCTCGGTCTGGTCCGCCTCGGGTGGGGGCAGGCCGACTCGGTCCTAGCGCTGATCGTGGCGATCGTCGTCGCCCATAGCGGCTACCAGATCCTGCGCAGAACCGTTCCGGTCCTGGTCGACCGGGCGGCCGTCGATGCGAATCGTGTCGATGAGGTCGCGTCCGCGGTGGAAGGCGTCGAGAGCGTGTCGGACGTCCGCTCGCGCGGCCGGCCCGGCGAGGGGTTTGCCGAGCTCACCGTCCGCGTCCATCCGGCCACCCAGGTCCGCCAGGCGCACGCGATCGCCGATGAGGTCGAGCGGCGCGTCGCCGCGGAGCTGAACCTAGAAGACGTTGTCGTGCACGTGGAGCCGAGTGAATTGCATTGAGAGCTCCGTGCTGGCGTCGGCCTTTTCTGTGCTTGAATCGATGGTTGGTGTCAGGCGTGAAGTGATCGGTGGCCGGTGACCGGTGACCGGTAACTGAGAACGAGTGACTTCCGAGAAGAACGCGAACGACCGATCACTGGCTACCGGCCACCGACTACCGGCCACCGGCCACCGGCCACCGACTACCGGCCACCGGAATCCCCCTCCACCCTCCAAACACACGCATCGTCGCCGCGCCGCTGGCACTCTGGATGCGCGACCGTCGTTTTGCCCAGCCCGCTCAGTTCCAGCAGGCTGGCGGCGAGCGAGCCGTACAGTTTGCAGGCGGCGCTGTACTCGCCGACCCGCGCGGTCAGAGCGTCGGTGGCGCGGATCTCGAGCGGCTCGGTCTCGACGGCCTTGTCGGCTGCGATCAGGTAGGTGCCGTGAGCGGTGCGCAGTGTGCGGTGGGCGGCGCGCTCGCGTAACGGTAGCGGCAGTCGCCGGGCGATGCGGCGGAGCAGGCCGGCCGGGCCCGAGAAGTAGAGCCCGGCCAGCTCGCGCCCGGCGGCGGTGAAGACGGCACCGGCGTCGGATCGGCGGGCGACCAGCTCGAGGAGCGCCACGACCTCAACCTCGGCGACGCGGCGGCGCAGGCGTGCGAGACGTCGGAACTGGCGGATCTGGTCCTCGACGACGCCGCTGAGCCCGAGGCGATTCGGAAAGAACGAATGGGGATGTTCATCCGGCATCAGCTCCGGCGGGGTGTCCTGCTGTTGGACCGCCTGCAGGAGTGCCAGTGGGAGCCTGGCGTCGACATTTCGATTCGGAGGGTTCATTTCGCTAGGCGTTTCACCGGTGCCCTCAAGCGAAGGCGATCGCTACCGTCGCGGTGATCACAACGATACCCATCAGGTTGAGCCAGAAGCCGGCGCGCCTCATATCGGCGGGCTTAATGTAGCCGGTCCCGAAGACGATGGCGTTGGGCGGTGTGGCGACCGGCAGCATGAAAGCCATCGACGAGCCCATAGCAGCGGCGGTCATCAGCGCCAGCGGTTCGACGCCGACCGAAGGTCCGAGGACGGCCATCACCGGCAGGCCGAGCGTCGCGGTTGCGGTGTTCGAGGTGATCTCGGTGATGAACACGAACGTCATCGCGACCGCGGCGATGATCAGCATGTCCGGGAGACCGGCGAGTACTGCGAGCTCACCACCCAACCACTCCGTCAACCCGGTCGACTCGAACGCGGAGGCCAGCGACAGCCCTCCGCCGAACAACACGAGGATGTCCCACGGTATGGAGCGCGCGTGCTGCCAGTCAAGCACCCGGGTGGTGCTCCCGTCATGGTCGCGAGCCGGCCACAGGAAGAGCACGAGCGCGGCGGCGATGGCGATGGTCGCGTCGCCCACCAGCGGCAGCAGCGTCTGGACGCCGGGGATAGTCAGTTCACCGATCTGTTTCGGCGCCCGGAGAACCCCGGCGAGCGCCGCCAGCGCGAAGACGGCGGCGGTGACGCGTTCCGCAGGGTGCCAGCCGCCCAGCTTGCCGCGCTCCCCCTCGATCACCGCGGCGGCCCCGGCCAGGGGCTTGGCGGGCAGCTTGAATAGGACGAGGCAGAGG
>JBDHKT010000607.1:0-2350 GCA_039586255.1 Gemmatimonadota bacterium
TAGGAACCTTCCAGTGGATGGACGACGAGCGCTCGACCTCCCGTGGCGGGTTCCTTTTCATGTCCTGGCGCCCGAGGGCCAACCTGCGCCTGACCTTCGGTCCCGAGTACGACAAGACACACGACGATTGGGCCTGGGTCGGCGCAGAAGAAGCCCTGGGTTCGACGCGCTACCTCATGGGCGTTCTCGATCAGCGGACGATCTATCTGACCACGCGGCTCGACTGGACCTTCACGCCGAACCTCAGCCTGCAGCTGTACGCGCAGCCGTTCATATCCGCCGGCGACTACACGGCATTCAATGAGGTCGACGACCCGCACGCGGCGTCCTACGACGACCGCTTCGATTGGTTCGAGGAGGATCGGCTGAGCTATGAGCCGAGTAGCGACCCGGACAATCCCGGCACTTACCACGTCGACCTGAACCGCGACGGCGAGACCGACCTCTCGTTCGACGATCCGAACTTCAACTTCAAGCAGTTCCGATCGACCGTAGTGCTGCGCTGGGAGTACGTCGCCGGCTCGACGCTTTTCTTCGTCTGGTCGTCCAGCAAGACGGCGTTCGATTACACCGGCGAGTTCGATCCGATCGGCGATCTCGGTGCGCTGGGCAAGGCGGAGGGCGAGAACTACTTCAGCATCAAGCTCAACTACTATCTGAATCCCTGAGAAGCGCTTCTATCTGCGGGTATGGGGAAGAGGGTCCGCTTGCCGGACCCTCTTCCAACCCAGCGAGGTCATCCTGACCGTGAACACGGTGGGAGTCCGGTAGCCCGATTCCGTGTTTGCTGGGAGTCGGAGCCGGGTCGCTAAAACCAACTTCGCTCGTCGGTCCCCCGGCTCCTCCCGGCGTGGATCGAGGCAGTGACCAGGGCCATCCCCCGACAGAATGCGACTAGGTGGAGAGCAATGGTGAGCAGCCGTTGGTGCTCACCCACCGGTTGCGGGCGTCGGGGCGGGTCGTCGAGCGGAGCTGGTGTTAGCGAGCCCGCGCTCACGGGTGACCGTGAGCGCGGGGGAGGCCGGAGCGAGACGAACGACCACCCCGACGCCCAACCCCGGATGCCTTGAGAACCGGTCACTGAATGTCGGATATTGGCTATTCAGATCCTGTTGGTGGGAGTGCTATTCAGGAGGAGCCATGCGCTTTCGAGACAAGGTCGCATTCGTGACCGGTACATCGAGTGGAATCGGACGGGCCTGCGCGGCACGGTTCGAGGAGGAAGGGGCGTCGGTCTTTGCCGTGGCGCGGCGTGCAGAGCGCCTGGCGGGGACCTTCGAGCACCACGCGGTCGCGGATCTGCGGTCGGATGATCAGGCCCGGGCCGCCGTCGCGAGCTGTGTCGAGCAGCTGGGCCGAATCGACTACTTGATCAACGCGGCTGGCGTCATCGGTACGGGCGGTGTCCTCGACACGCCACCCGAGGAATGGGAACGGCTGTTCGCATCGAACGTCGACTCGATCTATTACGTGACGCGCCACGCGGCGCCGCACCTGATCGAGAACGGCGGCGCCATCGTCAACGTCTCATCGGTCACCAGCTTTCGTCCCTACGGCAACCTGCTGGCCTACTGCGCGTCGAAGGCGGCGGTCGACATGCTCACGCAGTGCGTGGCTCTGGAGCTGGCGCCGCACGGTGTGCGGGTGAACGCGGTGAACCCCGGTGTCGTGGTGACCGAGCTGCACACCGCCGCGGCCGCCGTGCCCGACTACGACGCGTTCCTCGAGCACTCGAAGACGACGCACCCGCTCGGGCGGGTGGGGCAGCCGCAGGAGATCGCAGCGCTCTGCCTGTTTCTATGCTCGGAGGAGGCGGCGTGGATAACGGGCGGGATCCATTCGATCGACGGCGGGAGGGCGCTTCTATCTGCGCGGTAGGGTGGGATGATGACTGGGTGATCCTTCAAACGAACGTCGAACATTGGACATCCCACATCGAACTTCGAGCGGGAGCGCCCGTACATCGAACGTCACACGTTGAACATGTTCAGTGATCGGGGGCCGGCTCGGAGTCCGATGTTCAATGTCCAATGTTCGACGTTCAGTGGTCACCCGCTCTCAACTAGAACTCCAACTCCTGCGGCCCTTGCGACGCGCCTCGGTAGATGGCGTTGAACAAGAATTTGAACGTCTCGTGTGATTGCCCTCGGTACTGCGGGCGGAATCCGAACAGGACCACGCGTCCCGATCCATAGCGCGCCTCGACCAGCGCAGCCTTGCCGCTCAAGTACTCGGGGTGCAGCGCATAGCCGCTGAGCAGTTGTCCCGCCTCCGGGTAGCGCGCTACGACCGTCACGTTACGAGCACCCTCCTCGACCTCGAGGAGTGGGCTGTTCGAGTAATAGGCGAT
>JBDHKT010000131.1:0-5755 GCA_039586255.1 Gemmatimonadota bacterium
GCGCGCGTCAGTCGTTCTTTCACCAGATTCCCTCCAGTGAGTATCGTCTTCTGCTTCACCAGATTGGCCGTTTTTCGTAGTCGTACCGCTGCGGCGGGCACCAAGTAGGAGATTCCTGGCGCAAGACCCGTGCCCATTACCGCCTAGCGGACTGTAGCGTAACCTGTTGGTATGATTACGGATACGACGACGATCAAGCCGCGGCAGTGGCCCGGGAGGCCGGCGATCCGGTCAAAGTGGCCGAACTGATTCGTTACCGTGCAGCCTCGGCCTCTGCGAAAAGACCCAAACTCCAGTACTCGGCCGCCAGTCGGGCCCGAAACGCGGCTAGCGCCCGGGGATCGTCGGCCTCAAGATAGGGGGCCAGCCCCCTGGCGAAGGCCTCTACCAGCCGCTCGTTGGCCCCGCGGGTACCCTGGTGGAGGTCGAGTGGCGCCCGGAACTCGATCCAGGCGTTGTCGTCGGTGTTGAGGAGTGACGGGCCGGGAGCCGCCGCGACCAGCTCGGCCAGCTGCGCCGGCCCCAGCCTTCCCCGAGCCAGCAGTTGAGCAGCGCCCTCCACCCCAACGCGCCGCAGGTCCTCTCGAACGGTCGGGCGGCCGGCACGCCACTCCAGCTCCTCCACGTCGATGCGCAGCGGCTCCACGGTACCGATGAGCAAGAGGTCGGTGTAGGGGATCGTGTTGAAGACGAAGGCCTCCGGGAACACGGTCCGGAAGGTTCGGAGCACCACCTCCAGGTTCTCCGGCGACAGCCCGTACATCTGGATCCACTGGACGAAGATCCCGCCCTCGGCCAGCCGCTCGCGGGCGATCTGGAAGAATTCCAGCGTGAAGAGGTTGGAGGCCCCGGACATCCAGGGATTCGACGGCTCCGATATGATCACGTCGAACCGCTCCTCGCCGAGCAGCAGGAACGTGCGTCCGTCGGCCACGCTGAGGCGCGTGCGCGGATCGGCAAGCGGGCGACCGTTGACGAAGTCGAAGGCACGAGACGCCTCGACCACCGCCGGCTCGATCTCCACCACATCGAGCGACTCGAGGTCGTGGCGCAGCGCCGAGCCCGCCGTCGTCCCGCTGGCCAAACCGATGACCAGCACGCTTCGAGGCTCGCGGTGCAGCAGCAACGGGATATGCGCCGAGAGAATCTGCGTCGGCATGTCGGCGAGCGACGACGCATCTACCTTCCCGTTCGTGACCAGGATCATGCCGGGAACGCTATCGGCGCCCAACCAGTCGTAGACGCCGAGCTCGCGCGCCACGAGTACCGTGCTTACCAGCCCTTCCCGGTAGAACACCTCCTCGTAACCCAGGCCGGCCTGCTCGCCGAGCTCGGCAAGCGCGAGCGGTCTCTCCGTCTGGATGCCGTAATGGTAGACGCCGCTCGACATGAGCAAGCGGTTCCAGGAGGGCACGGCAATGTACATGACCAAAGCGAGCCCCGCAGCGAGTGCGGGCCCCAGCCAGGCACCGCTTCGGCCTCGCGCCGCGACCCACCACAGCGCCGCCGCCACGGCCAGGTAGAGCCAGGCCGCCAGCAGCACGGTCCTCTGCAGACCGACGGCCGGGATGAGGATGAACCCGGCAGCGAAAGAGCCTGCGATGGCACCGCCGCTGTTGGCGGCGTAGAGCCTACCCACCCCGCGGGCCGCCCGGCTTCGCGAGAGACCGAACGCCTCCAGCGCCGCCGGGAAGAGCCCACCCATCGCCAGCGTCGGCGGCAGCATCACCACGCCGCTCAGCAACAGACCGATGGCGAAGACGGCGCCTGGCGCGCCTTCCGTGCCACCCGAGCTCTCGAACAGCCGCCAGTACAGAACCGGCAACCGGTGAAAGGCCAGCAGCGTGACGAAGGCCAGAATACCCGCGGCCGCCGCCAGGCTCACGAACGGCCCCACGCCGGTCCAGCGAAAACGCCCGATCGCCCACGAGAAGATCACGCTCCCCAGACCCAGCCCCGCCAGGAACGCGGCGAGCATCAGGCTGAACGCGTAGACCGATGGCCCGATCACCAGCGCCAGCACCCGCGTCCACACCACCTCCAGCGCCAGCGCTGCGAACCCGGTGAGCGCGAAGGCGACGGTAATCGCCAGCGGACCGATCGCAGCGTCGACGCCTGGGCCGCCGAGCGACTCCTCCGGCACCGCGCCCGCTGGCCCGCGCGCGGCCGCTATTTCCGCGACCCTCGCCGCTCGCCTACGCCAAGCCAGCGCCAGCGCAGCGGCTCCTATGATCAGGTTGGCCGCGGCGGCGATGCGGACCGTCGCAGCAAGGCCGTAGCTGGAGAGCAGCAAGAACCCGGCGAGCAGGGTGCCCAAGAACGCGCCCAGCGTGTTCACTCCGTAGAGCCCGCCCACGCTCGCCGCCAGCTTGCGCGGTACGCCCGTGGCAAAGCGCGCCAGCGCAGGCAACGTCCCACCCATCATCGCGGTGGGCAGGAAAAGAACGGCGAAGCACAGCACGAAGCGTAAGACCGTGAACACGTATGCGGAGGGATGGAGCGATACCCAGAGCCAGCGATAGATCGGCTGCAGGGCGTCGAACAGCTGAGGTAGAGCCAAAGCGTAGAGCCCGATCGCAACCTCCAGACCGCCGTAGACCGCCAACGGGTTCGCGCGACGATCGACCCAGCGGCCGACCGCATAGCTCCCGACGGCTAGCCCCCCCATGAACGACGTCAGGATCGTGCTCACCGCAAACGCCGTCGATCCGAATACCAGGATCAACGACCGCAGCCACGCCACCTCGTAGACCAGAGCCGTGGCGCCGGAGGCGAAGAACAGGAAGGCTATGATTGGGAAGATCGGCGAGGAATTGCGTGGCTGGCTCACGTGCTGCGATCCGGTTCCTCTGGCGGGCTAACCCCTCAACGATGTTCGAATCGTGAGCGTGTCCTGCTGGAAATCGGGTGCCTCGCCCCGCCGCGGAACCTTGCCGAGGCTCTCTCCGCGCACGATGATATCGACCATGCGAATGTCGGCGATCGTGCTCGTCGTGGAACCCGATTGATCGTAGTAGATGAAATGCAGACCGCTGTCCGCCGGCGCGCGCAGCGGCCCGGTCAGCCGTTCCCAGGTGTTCGACGCCCCGACGCGCCGCCCCAGCCACCAGCGGCCATCCTCCTGATATATACCGTAGGTGGTGCGCCGAAACGCCCGGTAGGGCGCCCCGAGATAGACGTCGTCCATGTCGCCGACGGTGGTGATCACCCAATCCGGCGCCCCGCGGCCGTTCATGGGCGGGCCTATGCCGACTGTCCGCCCTTTACCCTTTCCGACCCCCTTGTCACCCCAGCCGCACTTGACGACGCCCCCTGCCGGTGCCGTCTGAACGTTGGCTTGGGCCACGACCTTCCACGTGTCATCGGCCGAGCCCACGTCCCCCGACGCGAACACCAGGGCGCTGTCGTCCGACGTGGTGAAGAACTCGCCCGATATCTCCGACAGCCCATATTTCGTCAAGGTCTGGTGCTCTCCGCAGATGACCCCGGTGCCCTGGATCGAGCGGATCGCGAACGAATCGCTATCGATCGTATAGATATCGCCGTTGGCGGCCGACGCCCCGCGAAGCTCGAACGCCAGCAGGTTCGCCACCGCCCGCATGCTGGTCCGCACGTCCTGCAGCTCGCGCTGCTTTATGTACAGGCGGTTCTGCCCCATCAGCAGCTGGTAGACCCCCCCGATCACGATCACGGCGATCGTGAAATAGACGAGCAGCTCGATCACCGTGAAGCCGTTCTCGCTCAGACGTCCGCGCCGCGTTCCCATTCCGCTCATCTTAGTTCGGATCCGCCAGGTACGTCACCAAGGTGTCCTGCACCGTCAGGCCTCGGAAGTTGTCCCGCGTCATCACCAGCGTGACCTGCTTCGGATTCGTACCCGTCACCGTCCACCCCATCGGATACCCCTGAATCGTACCCGATCCGTCAGCAACGTTGTCGTAACCCTGCGCCACCAGGCTCTCCAGCTGCTGCTGCAGCGCCGCCCAGCGGCCCATGTCCACTCGCCCCATGTAGACCTGGCGCGCCGCCACTCCGCCCGCCGCCGCCAGGCCCAGCAGCGCTACCGATAGGATGATCACCCCGATCAAGATCTCGACCAGGGTGACGCCTTGACGACCGATGATCCGATCGAGCTTCACCTCATAATCCTCCCGAGGGCGGTGATGCTCACCGTATCCACCCTGCTGCCCGACGTGAATATCAGTTGCGCGTCCGCCGACTCGCACAAGCCCCGGGTAGAAGGCAGGCCACGCGCGTCGAAGCACAGCAGAGCGCGGTTGCTCTCCACCGTCACATCGTTCGTCTCCAGGTACTTCACCACCCCAATCGTGTCCATAACACCGCCGGCCGAGGCGGTGTCGACCTCCACCCAGAACCTCATCCCGACGTCGTCGATGTGCAGCTCCGCCATCCGCCCGTAGCGCACAGCTGCCGACCGTGCCAGAGAGTGCGTCGACGCGAACTCGTCCACCGCCGCCCGCACACCCGTCCGCCGGAACGCTCGGCTCAACGATGGCGAAACGATCGCCATCGCGATCCCGGCTAGCACCAGGACGATGATCAGCTCGACTATCGTGAATCCCTTATTCTTCATACACCAAGCCCTCTAAGCCCGTCCTTTGAGGTGCAATCGGCGTGCCAGCGCCCAGGACGTCTGCCCGGGGCCCTAAGAGACTACCGTAAAACGACCTACGCCACTCGGCGCACGGAGGTTCTTGGGATCTGTGCTGACACGAGTAGGTCAACATGACCGAACCGCCGCAACCCGCGCGCTCGCGCCGGGGGCGAATCGATGGCTTGGGGGATCGCGGGTACTGATTTGCGACGAAATGACTGGCCCGCCTGCGGGCCGCGTGGGACGTCCAGTACCGGAGCGTCCGAACAGGCTCGACAACCTGGACAATGTACTCTTTTGCGGAGAAAAGTTCCACTCGGAGAGCGGGCGCGCTCACCCGCGGAGCGAGACTCGGAGGGTTAGAGTGTCCTCCTCGACGTCGGGGGCGAGGTTACCGGCCTGCGGCACTTTCCCGTAGCTTTCGCCGCGGAGGACGATGTCGACCATGCGAACCAGGGTGGGATCGGTGGTGGCGCTGCCCGACTGATCGTAGTAGCGGAAGGCCAGCCCGCTATCGGAGGGCGCGCTCAACGGCCCGGTGAGCCTCTCCCAGCTGGCCGCCGCGCCGACCTTGCGGCCGAGCCACCAGCGTCCGTCCGCTTCCAGGTACAGTCCGTAGTGGACCTTGCGGAACTGCCGGTACGGCGCTCCGATCTCGACACCGGCGATGGCTACGAGTGTCGTATCGATCGCCACGACGAGATCGGGAGCCACACTCACCCCGCTCCACTGGCAACTCGGTACGCCGCCGGCGCTGGGATCGTACTTACCCGCAACACCGCCTAAGAACCAATCGTCGTCACCAGTACCCGAGCCGTTCGCCTCGAAGACCATGGCGCTGTCGGCCGTCGTCGCCGAGAAGTCGCCCCCGGTGGCATAGAGGCCCAACCGCGCCGAACTGTTATGAATGCCGCAGACCACACCAGTGCCCTGGACCGAGCGGAGGATGACGTCGAAGGTGCTTATACTGTCCAGGTCGCCCCCGGACGCCGATGCCTGGCGCAGCTCGAAGGCCAGCAGGTTCGCCGCCGACCTGACGCTGGTGCGTACGTCCTGCAGCTCGCGCTGCTTCATGTACAGGCGGTTCTGGCCGATCAGCAGATTGTAGACCGCGGTCACGACCACCACGGCGACGACCAG
>JBDHKT010000132.1:0-5733 GCA_039586255.1 Gemmatimonadota bacterium
GATCACGTTGACCAGCATCCCAACGTCGCCCCACATGGTGAGGAAGTTGGTCTGGAAAGCGCGCTAGGTCTCCGTCTTCGACGCGGACCGCGCGTTCCTAAACTGATCGTCGACCGCCCGGGCGACGGAAGCGGCGAGCGCCGGGTCCTCGATCTGCAGAACGTACCAGCCCGGCGTCATCCGGCCGCCTGTGTTCTCGTACAGGTACTCCCAGTGAAAGAAGAACCACTCGTCGCCGACGGCCGGCTCCGACGGCTCGTAGACCGCCCGTATCGTGAACGGCCACTCCTGATCGGGCGCGAAGATCGTGCTGCGCAGGTTGACCGTCTGGCCGAGCCGCCAGCCGAACCGCTCCATCAGGCCGCTGCCGACGATCGCCGCCGTACGCTCGGCCATGAAGGCCTGCCGCTGCTCCTCCGGCATGATGAACTCGTGGTACATCGGCAGATAGCTGTCGGCCTTTATGGCAAGGCTGGCGAACCAGTCGCGCGGGTCGCGGTAGACGCCGCCGAACCAGGCGGCCCAGGTCACGCTCTTCACTCCCGGCACGGCGACCAGTCTGTTGTAATAGGCTTCCGGCAGCACGAAGACGATCGAGATGGCGTTGCGCGTGATCATCCGGGTCTCGCTCCCCACATCGCCCGCGTCCTCGAGCGCCGTTACCACCGAGCGCAGCGAGACGAACAGGAAGAGCGCCGCCGCCACGCTGAGCGTCGTGAGGATCGTGCGCCGCTTGTTGCGCGTCAGGTTCACCCAGACGAGTCGCGCATACTTCATCGCCTTTACCTCAAGCCACGCGGCGCAGCGTTCGCGCCACCGGAATCCGCGCCGCCTGCCAGGCGGGAACCAGGCCACTGATCAGGCCGAGCACGATAGCGATCGCCATCCCGAGTATCGCGGTGCTCGCCTTGACCTCGAACCCGGGGAGGAGGCCGGCGCCCTGGAACCCCGTCCCCTCGAACAGCAGCTTGGCGCCGACCACGCCCAACAGTCCGCCGATCGCCGTTATCGTCGCGGCCTCGACGAGCACGAGGCCGAACAGCAGCCGGTCGCTGAAGCCCAGCGTCTTGAGCACTGCCGTTTCGCCGGTCCGCTCGCGCGCCGCCATCATCATCGCGTTGGCGGCGACCAACAGGATGGCGAAGAACACCGCTATGCCGACGGCGTTCATCAGCAGGCCCACATTCCCGTACATCGAGACCAAGCCGGCCTGGAAGGCGCGCTCGGTCTCGGTGCGCGTCGCGTAGCGCGAGTTTTTGTAGTGCTCGTCGATCGTCTCGGCGACCGTTGCGGCGAGCGACGGATCCTCGAGCTCCAGTACGTACCAGCCCGGCTGCACCCAGTCCGTCATCTCGTACAGGTAGTCGTAGTGGAGGTAGAAGGCCTCGTCGGTCCAGCCGGGGAGCGGGGTGTAGACGGCGCGGATGGTCAACGGCCAGGCCTGGTCGGGGCTGTAGATCAGGCTGGTCAGGCTGATCGTCTGTCCCAGCCGCCAGCCGAACCGCTCCATCAGCCCCGTACCTACCATCGCCGCCGTCCGC
Organism: Gemmatimonadota bacterium; assembly: GCA_039586255.1. Taxonomy (GTDB): domain Bacteria; phylum Gemmatimonadota; class Gemmatimonadetes; order Palauibacterales; family KS3-K002. Next base: position 1,542 of record JBDHKT010000132.1, read on the forward strand.
TCGCGCCTGAACGCCTGCTCTTGATCCTCGGGGATAACCATCTCCGGGTAGATATCGAAATAGCCGTCGACGTCGACGGCGAAGCTGGGGAAGAAGTCCCGCGGGTCCTGATAGATGCCGTGGAACCAGTTTCCCCAGGTCGCGCGCCGCACGCCGGGCATGGTGGAGATCCAGCTGTGGTACGCCTCGGGCAGCGAAAAGACGATCGAGGTGGCGTTCCGCACCACCATGCGCGACTCGCTGCCGACTTCGCGCGCGTCGTTCAGCGTCGTGTTCACCGACCTGAGGGAGACGAACAGGAAGAGCGCCGTCGCCACACTTAGTATCGTGAGGATCGTGCGCCGCTTGTTGCGGGCCAGGTTAACCCAGACGAGTCGCGCGAATTTCACCGCGACAAGATCCCTTTATCGAGGTGCATGATCGCCTCGCCGCGTTCGGCGGCGCGCTGGTCGTGGGTCACCAGCAGGATGGTCTTGTCGTACTCACGATTGAGCCTCTGCATCAACGTGAGAATCTCGTCGGCCGACTTGGCGTCGAGGTCGCCGGTCGGCTCGTCGGCCAGGATCAGCGTCGGGTCGCTGACGATGGCGCGGCCGATGGCGACGCGCTGTTCCTGGCCGCCGGACAGCTGGCGCGGGAAATGGTCGGCCCGGTCGGACAGCCCTACCACCTCGAGCGCCGTCATCACGTGCTCGCGCCGCTCCTTCTTCGAGAGGTTCGTGAGCAGCAGCGGCAGCTCGACGTTCTGGTAGCCGGTGAGCACGGGCAGCAGGTTGTAGAGCTGGAAGATGAAGCCGACGTGATTCGACCGCCAAGCGGCCAGCTGGCGCCGCGACATGGCGGTCACGTCTTCGCCGCCGACGGTGATCGTGCCGGAAGTCGGTTCGTCCAGCCCGGCGATCAGGTTCAGCAGCGTGGTCTTACCGCTACCCGACGGACCCATGAGGACCAGGAACTCGCCGGTATCGATGTCCAGGTCGATGTCCTCGAAGACCGGGATCGCCTGGCTGTCACGCTGATAGACCTTCGACAGATTACGTATTTCGAGTAGAGCCATAGTCAGGTTCTCTTTACCGGGGAGCTATCCGTACCCGCGACCCATCTTCAAGGCCTTCGTGCCCCGCCACCACTACCTGTTCGCCGGCCGATACACCGCTGCGAATCTCGCGCCGCTCGCCGGTCACCGGACCCGCGTCGACCTCGCGACGCTCGACGCGTCCATCACTCACGATCCAGACGATCTGGCGGCCCGCATCATCGAGCACCGCCGCCGCCGGCACGAAGACGCGTTCCGGTCCTGCCGGCTGCACATCTTCCGCCTGCTCTAGGAACTCGACCGTCGCGCCCATCTCGGGCAGGATCCGCGAATCCACGTCGAGGATGCTGACCTTCACCTCGACCGTCGCCCGCTGGCGATCGGCTGTCGGCACGACCTGTCGGACGCGGCCGCGGAAGCTGGTGTCGGGGTAGGCATCGAGGTCGATAGACGCGGCCTGGCCGTTGCGGATGCGTGCGATGTAAGCCTCGTTGACGTCGACTTCGACCTCGAGCGTCTCGAGGTCGGCCATCGTCACCACCGCACCGCGCGTCAGACCGCCGCCGGTGACCGCCGGCGCCACGATCTCGCCGACCTCCGCATCCTTGCGCAGCACCGTTCCGCTGAACGGTGCCCGGATGTACGTGTTCTCCAGGTTGGCCCGCGCCACGCCAACGGCCGCTTCCGCCGCCTGCACCTGCGCCCTCTCCCGATTCACCCGCGCTTCGGCGGTCGTCAGCTGCGCCTCGAGTTGCTCGGTCTCCTGCTCGGAGGTCAGGCCCCGGGCCAACAGGTCGCGCGATCGGGCGACGTCGCGCTGCAGCTGGTCGCGCTCCGCCTCGGTCTCCAGCAGACCGGCCCGCGCCGTACCCAGCTCGGCCTCGCGCTGCGCCACCGTCGCCGCGTAGTCGGCGCTCTCCAGCCGGGCCATGATCTCACCCGCCTCGACGACCGAGCCCTCCTCGACACCGAGGTACTCCAGCCGGCCGGTGATCTTCGACGAGACGGAGGCCTGGGTCCGGGCAACCACGTAGCCGTTGGCGGTCACCCCGGTGGAGCCGCCGGCGCCGGCGCCGACCCGCTGGGCAAGCGCAACCTCGACCGAGGGCCCGCCGCTCCCCCGCAGCAGGAAGAAGAAGGCGACGACCAGCACCGCGGCGCCAAGCGTGATGATGACGCTCCAGCGCAACGCCCGGCTTACGCCGGGCGGCGGCCGGTCGCGGTCGATCCGCAGCCCTGAGAGGTCTTGGCTCTTCTCGTTCATCGTCGCAGGTCGAAGCATCATACGGCGCCGCGGGTCTTGCGGAAATAGTCTTGTGTGGCAATCTTTACTGCGTAAAGATAATCGCCCATCTTTACGCTGTCAAGATTCGGAGGCCCGACATTTCGTCCGAAGAGCGCAAACGCGGTAAGCCCTATCATCATGGCGACTTGCGTCAGGCACTGCTCGACGCGGCGCTGGAGATCGTGCGTCGCGAGGGGGTCGGGCGCCTGACGCTGCGCTCGGTCGCCCGGGCGGCCCGGGTCAGCCACATGGCGCCCTATCACCACTTCGCGGACAAGGCGGCTCTGGTGGCGGCGGTGGCCGAGGAGGGGTTTCGCGGGCTGCGGGGAGAGATGGAGGAGCGGATCGGCCGCTGCCCGGACGATCCACGGGCCCGGTTCCGCGAGTCGGGCATCGCCTACGTGTCGTTCGCGGTGAAGCATCCGAACCTGTTCAGGGTGATGTTCGGGCCGGAGGCGGCGGACGCCGACGCGCACCCGGAGCTGCAGGCGGCCTCGCAGGCGGCCTTCGAAGTGATGCAAGGGTTATTGGAGCAGTCACAGGCGGGCTACGCGATCCGGGAAGACGACGCACGCCAGATCGGCCTCACAGCCTGGGCGCTGGTTCACGGGCTGGCGATGCTGTGCATCGACGGGGGGTTCGGGCCGGAGGCGGCGATCCCGGAGCAGGCGGAGCGGTTGGCCTACGCGGCGACGGGCGCTCTGTTCCGCGGACTGCGTCGCTGATTCTTCAAAAAGGACCGGCCGCTCCCCGCAGCGGGCAGGTGGGACAGCGAAAACCAGGAGCCGATAAAACCCTGGTCCTACGGTTCGCGACCGGTCCATCACTTCAGGCGGCGTTCTTCAGTGGCCCGCGAGTAGGCCCCAAATAGCGCGGGACCCGCTGGCAGTAACGCACATATTCATCACCGTAACTGTCGCGCAGGTGCTCCTCCTCCGTCAGCACCATCGTGTGGGACATGACGGCGATCATGGCCACCGATCCCAGGCCGTACCAGGAGGGCCAGAGCACCAGATATCCGATCATCGCCACGAGGAACGCCACGGTCTGAGGATTCCTCGTCAGGCGATAGAGGCCCGACTGCTTCAGCACGTCGACGCGCCAGCCGAACGCTCGACTCATTCCGAACACGATCATCGTGCCGAAGGTGACGACCATTCCTCCCGCGAAGGTAACCCAGCCGATCACCCGCACGACCGAGCCGACGTGGACCGCCGGCCAATCTGGCGGCCGGTAGACGTAGGCGAGCGAGGCCCAGAGGCAGTAGACCAGCAACTCGAGGAAGCCGGTAAAAAGCGACAGGCGACCTCGGCGCAGGTAGTCGCGTCGAACGACGACGCGAAAGATGAAGATCCCGACGACGAACCACAGTAATGCCGAGGCCAGGAAAACTACGGTACGCATTGGAATCTATCCCGTTTCACGATGTCTCCACGCTAGGACGCCGGATCGCTCGAGGTTTCCTCATCGCTTTCGGGTTCGGAGCCCTTTTGCGCCGCGCCCGCCTGGCCGAAGGCGGTCAGGCCGCCCAGCGCGCCCAGCCCCATCGTCTCCACCGCCGTCGACGGCACTATGATCATCGAGCCTTTCTGCCTCAGCCCCTCGTAGACCATGTTCATCGCCCGCAGGTGGAGCGCCACGGGGTTGTCGCGGTAGTGCTCCGACGCGCGGGCGAACTTCTCGGCGATCTCCGTCTCCGCCGTGCCGAGGATGATGCGGCTCTGCCGCTCTCGCTCCGCCTGCGCCTGGCGCGACATGGCGTCCTCGAGACCCTTGGGGATGATGATGTCGCGGATCTCGACCGCCTGGGTCGTGACCCCCCAACCGGTGGTCTTCTCGTCCAACACCTTCTGGATCTCCTGGCCCAAGCG
>JBDHKT010000133.1:0-6141 GCA_039586255.1 Gemmatimonadota bacterium
AGCGCGAAGGAATCGGTGGCACCAGCCTCCTCACCGGCGGCGCCACTGGATTCGACGCGCGGCTGTGTGGCGGCGCCGATTTCCGCGGCAACTACCTCTACTTCGATGAGCTAGAACTCCTGTGGAGCTCCACAGAAACCAGCGACGAGCGGGCGTATCACCATCATGTCGCCTCGGACGGCGAGCTGGGAAAATTCGCCGCGATGAAAGGGGCGCGAATCTACATTCGCTGCGTTAGAGACTGACACCAGCCAGCCTTCCTCGGGTTCCGGCCCCCGTTCGGTGCGCGCCAGTCGGAGCCGGGGGACCGCTCGCTCCGGCCGACCCGGCAGTCGGGGTCGGTGTACCCCGCGAGGACTTCGGGGGACTCACCCGTACACTTGGCCTGAGGATCGGAGCCGGGTCGCTAAAACCAGCTCCGCGAGTCGGTCCCCCGGGCTCCTCCCGACAGCAGCGGTGAGCAGCGGTTGGTGCTCACCCACCGGTTGCGGGCGTCGGGGCGGGTCGTCGAGCGGAGCTGGTGTTAGCGAGCCCGCGCTCACGGGTGACCGTGAGCGCGGGGGAGGCCGGAGCGAGACGACATTCAAGCGTGCAATACAGGATCCGGTTTGACATCTCAGCCCACCTGGGGGCGCGGCACCGTCTTGATCTTGCCGAGCAGCGTGTAGCCGCTGGCGAACAGGCGGCCGACCGGCCTCAGCGATTCCGTCTCGACGTGGTGGGTACCGGGAACCAGTCGTAGCTCAGACCCGATCCGCACCGCCAGCACCTCTCCCAGCAAAAGGCTGTTCGATGCCGTCCCCAGCTCGACCTCTTTGTAGAGCCGACATTCCATCACGGCGGGGCAGTTTTCGACATAGGGCGCTCGAACCAGCGACCCGTCCGCCATGGGCAGGCCGGCCACCTTGAACTCATCAACCTCGCGCGGATAGTCCCCTGAGGTGGCGTTCATCGCTTCCAGCTGCGGCTCGGTGACCACGTTGATGCAGAAGGCCCGCGTGTCCAGGATATTGCGGAGCGTGTCCTTCGGTTCGCCGGCGCGCCAGCCGATGGAGACGCCGACCAGCATCGGCGTGTCGGCCAGCGCTGCGAAGTAGCTGAACGGCGCCAGGTTCGCCGTCCCATCTTTCGCAAAGGTCGAGAGCCAGCCGATCGGCCTGGGCACGACGAGCGACGTGAGAAGCTGATAGCGCTCCTTGCCCGAAATGTCGGCCGTGCGTATCAAGCGGCGCTCGCCCTCGCCAGATCTGTCCTGCGGCATCTGTCGCTCCTAGCTGCAGCGGGCGACCTGGGCGCCGCCCGGAACCATTACCCGATCCGAGTAGTACCACATTCTACCCCTCCCCGGGCACCTCCGCTCGCCTGACGGGTGCCGGCCGTAACTGCCCACTAATACGAACGAGGAGCCAGGGATGCCTGCCAACCCGGATCCCGGCGACTTCCCCCTCCACTTCGACCTGATCCCCGGCGAGCTATCGGCGCGCGTCTGGCTGCACCCGGTCGCGTCGATACCTTGCTGGTCCTATACCAGCGGCGGCCTGTCGGCGCACGGCCAGCGCGAGCTCGTGCTGACAGTCCGAGTCGATCCGGGGGAGGGGCCGGCAGACTTTCCCAAGGAGCCGCTACGGCTTTTCGTGGAAGTGCTCCGGCTAGCCAAGGCCGGGAGACTGGTAGGCTCGGGCGACATCACCGAGCTCGGCGGCAGCGGGCTTCTGGGCCACCGCGGCATCGTCTACACCTCGGCCCGAGAGTACCTCGAGGGCGTCGACTTTCCCGACGGACTCGCCGCCATCCTGCTTCGCGATGAGGAGATCGAGGCCGCCATGGCCTTCGGCGTTACGAGGGTACTAAGCCGCCTGGGCCAGGCCTACTCGCACTACCCCTGGCCGCCGTGGGCCGATCGCGCACGACCCGGCCTGCCGATGGCCCGACTACTGGAAGACAGCATCGTCGCACAGCTGACCCGCATCCACGCGCCCGGGATGACGGCCTGTCTCGAACGCGATCGGATCGTGTTCCGCCTGACCGAAGAAAGCGGCGCCCATTTGCTGAAGCAGCTCGCCGAGTTCCCCGCTAGCTCGCCACCGGTTCTGCTGACCGAGCTCGAGCCCACCGCCGACGGTTGCTTCGTCTGGAAGCCGGGACAGACAGACGCGAAAGCGATCACGGCGCCCAACGCGGCGGGATCACGCTTGAGCGGTTGCTTCCTGGCACTGGCGCCCGGTCAGAACGCGGATGAAGGCCAGATCGTCGAAGACGGGCTCATGATGTCGCTACGAGATCTGTCGTGGCAGGCCATCAAGAACGGACTCACGAGCATGAGCCCCGTCGAAGTGCGACCCAGCAACAGTGGGTTCGGCTTCGCCCTCGAGTGGCTGGCCTGCGACTACTCGAACCCGGTTGATGGCCTGACCTACCGTGCCGAGGGCGGCTGGCGCGCCCACGAGCCCGAAGGCGGCCCGGAGACAGAGGTCGGGCCCACCGATGTTAAGCAGTTTGTACTGCTCACACCCGAGCACGAGATCGCGCGGCGGTTGAGATTGGATGAGCTGGCGACCTACGTCGACGTGATCAAGAACACCGTCGTGAGCTATTTCGGCACAGAGCCGCCGGGCGCCGGACAGGAGCTGATGCTACAGCTAGAGATCGAACCGGGTGCCTGGAGCGCCAGCGTAACGATGGCCTCACGACCCGGCATCGCCGAAGACACGCTCCAGAAGCTCCACGACGAGCTGTGTCAGTTGCCCAGTCCGAGCGTGACGGGCGGCCCGGTCGCATTCCAGATACTCTTCGCGGTCTGGGGTGGCCCCACGAACTCCGGAGCCGGCCAGGCCCACTGAAGGCACTCGCGATGTGGAACTGGATCGGCCGCCTGTTCGGGAGCTCGCCGGCCTGCCGAGCGGCGCGAGACCACCTGGCCGCGCGCCAACCCGAGTGGCAGGTGTGGACGGGCATCAGATCGCATCGGGCGACGGAGGATGCCAGAACCGTCGTCGCCGTCTTCTTTCAGACACCCGACCGAATCACCAGGCCACCGCGGTACAAGCTGTTCGCAGTAGGGCACGATTCGGGCGACATCGTGGAGCTCCCCACCATCCAGGATTCACCGTATCGGCTAGGCGGGTACAGGTGAGATGATCTTCTCGGGCTTCATGCGGAGTCGCGGGTGCGCTGAGTGTGACTATGTTTCAGTGCGCCCCACGCCTACATCGATCCTCTTCTTCCTGGCTCTGGCGGGCGGCGGGACGGCCTTCATCATCCCGGGACTCTCAGCGGTCTACGGCTCGAGTTGGTGGTACTGGCTGGCAGTCCCCGTCGCCGAGCTCGTCGCGATCTTCCTGGCCATGAGTGCTCTAGTCTGGATCCGTGACCGGATCCGTCCGTTCCCGAAGAGCTGCCCGCGCTGCTCAGGCGAGATGGTATCGAAGGACTCCGGCTTCTACGACTTCGGCTGCCTGCCGAGCGCGATCGAGCTGCTGCTGATACTGGTCTTCATCGCGATGCACGTGCTCTTCGGCGCGGCTTTCTTTGGCCCGCCGAGCTGACCCCGTCAACAATTCTGCGGGCTCCACACCTGGACACCGGTCTTCGTATCCTGAATCAGCGATTCCCGCGTGTGACGCGAGATCTTGAGCACGATCCAGACATCGCCGAGCGCGCCGATCGTATTGACGGCGAAGCAAATAACGGCGAACAGCCGAAGCACCCCGACCCAGTAGAGAGCGATGCAGACGATATCGATCACGATGAGCGGGGCGAGGGCGATGGCGATGAGATGGTCCCGCGGGATCTTCTCTTTGTAGGTCGTGTAGACCAACGGGGGCTCGAGCCCGAACACCGGACGGTGTCCCAGCAGCATCCCCACCCCGCCGTGCAGGCCCTCATGCACCACCACGACGACCACGATGGCGACAATCACCACCGGGACCAGCAGGTCGGCTCGTAACGTGAAGTCGACCTCCAGGAAGGTGTTACCGTACCCGATCAGCAGGCCGACGAGTACGCCGTACACGACGGCCTTCCAGCGCGGGAATGTGTACTCCGCTACCATGACCAGCGGCTTTTCCGGTGACACGTCAGGCTCCTCCCGGTTCTCCTTCTGTGACTGGCACCCGTGGCCGGGTCTGCTTCCGAGATTACCTGAGCAGTCGTCGTCCCGGCAAGTCGAACGATATTCGAGCAGATGAGTGACACGCCGAATACTCGCGAACGGTTCCGCGGGCTGTTGATAGGCACCGCCGTAGGCGACGCGCTCGGCCTACCGGCGGAGGGCATCTCGAGGCGGCGGGCTCGGACGATGTTTCGCGGCCGCTGGCGGCACCGCTTCCTACCCAAACACGGCATGGTGAGCGATGACACCGACCATACAGTCCTCGCCGCCCAGTGCCTGCTGGCGCACCCACGTTCCGCAGACCGCTTCTCGAGGCGCCTGGCCTGGTGCCTCAGGCTGTGGTTCCTGACGCTGCCGGCCGGCATAGGCTTCGCCACCCTGCGCTCGATCCTCCGGCTCTGGGCAGGCTTCCCACCCACACGGAGCGGCGTGTACTCGGCCGGGAACGGACCCGCGATGCGTACCGCCCCGCTCGGCGCGTTTTTCGCCGGCTCAATGGAACACCTGGACGATTACGTCGCAGCCTGCACGCGCATCACGCACACCGATCCAAGAGCGCTGACCGGCGCGAAGGCGGTGGCCTACCTGGCCGCCTGGGCCATCAGGGATCGTCTGCGCGAGCGTCCCGGCGTCGACGATCTAATAGATATCATGCGCGGCGCCGCTACCGCCAAGGACGGGGAGTGGGAGGAGGCGTTGGAGCATCTGCGCCGCGCTTGCGAGCGAGGGCTCTCGGTAGACGAGTTCGCGGCATCTCTCGGGCTGGGCAACGGGGTCGGCGGCTACATCTACCATACCGTACCCGTCGCCGTCTATGCATGGTACACACACTTCGGAGATTTCGAGGGTACCATCTCGGCCACGTTGGACTGCGGTGGCGATACCGACACCGCCGGGGCGATCGCCGGCGCGCTCGCCGGCGCCGTCCTCGGCGAGGGTGGCAGACCTCGCGATTGGGTAGAAGGGATCGTCGACTGGCCAAGAGGACCGAACGTCATCCGTGAGATCGCCGACCGGCTGGCTGCGGGTGGGCCGGACGGACAAGTCGACCACCCGGTCCGCTATTTCTGGCCCGGGCTGCTCCCGCGGAACCTTTTCTTCCTGATCGTTGTGCTCGCTCATGGGTTGCGGCGCCTCGCGCCACCCTACTGAGGCTCGTTATCAAGCAGGCCCTAGATCCGACAGGCTGGCGCGCGCCTCCTGCGCGGGCTTGAAGGTTGGGTCCGCGTCACTCCAGACCTCGAGAGCGATGCGGAGATGCTGGAGTGCCTGCACTCTGTCACCCATGTCGGCGTATACGAGCGCCAGCTCGTGGTGAGCGTGAGGGTTGTTAGGCGTGGTTACGAGGTGCTCCTTCAGATAGGCCTCGGCCTCGTCGAGCCGACCCAGTTCCCTGTAGCAGCGCGCGATACGGCGTTTGGTGTACGTATTGGTCGGGGCGAGCTCCAGGGAGCGTCGGTAGCTGCCGAGGGCCTCCTCGTAGGCGCCACGCATCTCCCGGATACGGCCCTGGGCGTTCAGCACAAAATCGCGCCGATACTCGGCCTGCTGTGCCTCTATCCACGCCTCCACTTCGGCCAACGCCCGCTCCGCGTTGTCCGCGTCTTCGAGTTCCAGATAAACGTTCAGGTACCCCAACGGTATGGTGCGGGTGAACGGCACGCTCAATTCGTCCTCGGCCCTGCGGAGTATCTCGAAGGCGCGCTGCTGCTCGCCGGCCATGGCGAAGAGACCCAAGGAAGGCAATTTGCTGTCCGTGAAGACTACAGAAGCCGGATGCGACTTCTCCCTTTCCACCCACTCCAGCTGCTTGTGCTCGATAGCCCTGCCCAGCTGGCCCCTCAACTTGTAGTGATCACTCAGCCGGGAATGTGCGGAGGCACGGTCGGCGGGAGCCGTCGCAGCTTCGAGCGCCCCCTCGAAGTCCCTCAGCGGCTCCTCGAAGTTGCCCAAATTAAACTGCGCGGCTGCGAGGTCGCTCATGACCCAGGGGTTGTCCGGATCTAGGACGAGAGCCTGTTCGAAGTAGG
>JBDHKT010000134.1:0-5685 GCA_039586255.1 Gemmatimonadota bacterium
ACCCGCTATGTGTACGAGAGTTGGTCGGACGGCGGTGCCCAGACGCACGATGTGACGCTGACGGCGGACGCGACCTTCACGGCCGCCTTGGTGATGGAATACGAGTTGGGCACGGCCGTTAGTCCGGAGGGCGCTGGCAGCGTGGATCTCGACCCGACGGGTGCCTGGTACGCTCCCGGCACATCGGTCCAGCTGACCGCGGTCGCGGGGACGGGCTGGGCGTTCGATCACTGGGAGGGCGATCTGAGCGGTACCGACAACCCCGCCGATCTGACGATGGACGGCCCGAAGTCGGTGACGGCGGTCTTCGGCTCTGACAACGGCAGCGTCTCCGGCCGGGTCTTCAGGGTCGAAGACAGTTCGCCGCTGCCAGACCGAGAGGTCCTCCTCATCGTGGATCTGGACACGACGCGTACGCTGACCGATGCCAATGGCGACTACACGTTCAGCGACGTTCCGCCACAGGATTATACCGTCGTGGCTGACACGACGGGCCTGACGCTTTTCGGACAATTCGTGCCCGGCCGTGAACAGAACGTTACGGTGGGGCCCGCTGAAGACGTGACCGGAGTCGATTTCGGATATCGTCTCGCAGTAGTCACGGTCCGTACTCTGGCGAGTCAGACCCCGGTCTCGGTGAGCACGACGGTCACGATATCGCTCGAACTGGACGTCAGCGAGATACCGGTTCCCATCGCGGGACTGGTAGGTCAAATCACCTGGCCGGCGGCCCTGGCCGATTACACGGAGGACAGTGAGGCCGGCGCCGTCTGGGACATCCTCGTCGTGAACGAAGATCCGGCGGGCACGCTCAGATTTTCTGCCGTGTCGATTATGGGCGTGAGCGGCGACGTCTTGTTGGCCTTGACGTTCGATGTCGTGGCAACGGCGGTGGGCGGTGCAGAATTCGATCCGCTCTTGACGGAAATCTCGGCGATCGATCCGGACACCGGCGCCTCGATCGACGTGCTGGCGGTCGTCACGCTGGTCGAGGAGCGGGTGACCGTAACTGTGCAGTGAGGGGTGACCATTTCGGAGGGTGAGGATATAGAGCGCAGGCGGCGGCCTTGGGGCCGCAGTGCAAAGTCTACTTTCAGAGAGGAGCACGAGAATGTGTAGACGAGTGACAGAGATGCGAGCCGGCCTGCTCGCATCGACGCTGGCTCTGCTCGTGGCGTGTGCACCTGCGAACCTCTGGTCCCAGCAGTTGGGGCGGCAGAAAGATCTCACGCAGCAAGGGATCCAGACGTTGCGAGACCAGATCGCCGAGCTGGACGGTCGGGCCATCATCGGCTTCAAGCCGGCGAGCGAGGCTCAGGGAATGCGCCCCGACGGAACTCCGGCGCTGAGCGCCGGAGCGGTGAGCCGCCTGGCTGACAGCTTGAGGCCGTTGGGCGTTAGCGTCCATAGGCAGTTCAATATCATCCCGGCGGTGGCGGTCAGGCTGGATCCGGACCGGCTGGAGGCGCTGCTGGCGAATCCGGAGATCGACTATGTCGAGCCGGACTTCGAGAACGAGTTGTACGCGCCGTCCGATGTGACCGCCGCGGCTGTCGTCCAGGATATTCCCTGGGGAATCACGCGGGTGGATGCCGCAGGTGCCTGGCCCTTCACCAAGGGTGCCGGCGTGAAGGTGGGCATCATCGATACCGGGATAGACGAGAACCATCCGGACCTGAACCCTCTGGGCGGGGTCAACGTGGTGACCGGTGGCACCACGCGCAACGATTGGGATGACAATTCGCCCTACTGCCCGACGCACGGCACGCACGTGGCGGGGACGGTGGCGGCGCTGGACAACACAATCGGTGTGGTTGGTGTGGCGCCGGAAGCCGACCTATACGCCGTTCGCGTGTTCGATCCGGGGAATTCGGGCACCGCGCCTGGCTGTTACTACTTGGACGAGCATCTCATCCTCGCCCTTCAATGGTCCGTCGAAAACAGCCTCGACGTGGTCAATATGAGCATCGGTGGCCGGTTTCCCTCAATCGCGGTGTCCGATGCGCTTTTCGCGGCCTTTCAGGCCGGAGTGCTGCCCGTCGCTGCCTCCGGCAACGATTACGGGGCGGTTGGCTATCCGGGCGGCTTTTCGTCTGTCATCGGGGTAGGCGCGACGGACGAGGCAGACAATCGTGTTTCGTTCTCCAATTACGGTCCCGAGCTGGACGTTACGGCGCCGGGCATTAGGGTCTTGAGCACCGTCGGCGGCGGAGGGTACGAATCGTGGCAGGGCACGTCCATGGCCACTCCGCACGTGACGGGCGTAGCGGCGCTGGTGCGCGCGGCGCGGCCGGACCTCGGTCCGGATGACGTGCGGCAGATCCTCTACAGTACGGCGGACGACGTCAATGCGCCCGGCTTCGACGTGTACACCGGCTGGGGGGTAGTGCAGGCGGGTGCTGCCGTCAACGCCGTGGCCTCCACCAATCTGGCGCTCTCCTTGATTCCGGGTAGCGTCTCGCTGGCTGCGGAACCGGGTGGATCGTCCGTGATGACGTCTGTTGAGGTGCGCAACGTCGGTGCGGCAGGCACGATCAACTGGACCGCGACCGCTGACGCGAGCTGGATCGGGCTGAGCCCGACGGCGGGGACGGCCACCGAATCGACGCCCGGATCGCTCGACGTCACGGCAGACCCGACCGGTCTGTCGGTGGGGCTCCACACCGGGTTCATCACAGTGTCGGGCAATGCGGCGAACTCGCCGGCGCAAGTGCAGGTGCGGTTCGTCGTTGCTGAGCGGATCCCGCTCGATGCGGCCGTGGCGACTGCCGGCTATGTGCCAACGGGCGGACGGGCGCGCTATCTGTTGAGCGGAACTGCGGGCCAGCAGATCGACGTGGCGGTCGTGGCGGACGAGAGCCACAGTACACCCCTCTACGATCCGAACGTGCGTATCTACCATCCGGACGGCGAAAGGCTTCTCGCCTTTAATGAAGACGCTGTCTATGCAGGGCTGTGGTACCAAGCGCTCGTCTACGGGGTGACACTGCCCGCCAACGGCGACTACATCGTCGAAGTTGGCTCGTACCTGGACTGTTGCAGCGGTGGATTCCTGCTCAAGGCTCGACCCGCCGGTCCGATTCTGGGCTTCAACCCTTATGTAATAAGCGAGCGTGGAGAGGAGAACGGCGCCCCCGAGCAGATTCCGCTGGACGTCATCAATCTATCGGGCACCGGAACGTTGGATTGGACCGCTTCTTCGCCCCAGTCCTGGATAACGATCGATCCGGCGTCTGGTGCAGTCAGTCAGACGGGCCAGCCGGTGGCGATGGCCGATCTCCGGCCGACCGAACGAGAGATCCGTCGCGAGGTCCCCGAAGGCGATCAAGATACGAGGCCGGGGCCGCAGGAGCGCGTTCGCCGAGACGTTCTGGAAGGATTCGGTCTGTCGAAGGAGAAACTCGAGGAATCCGGCCTGGCATCACTCGGCCTAGCGATCGGCCCCCAGTTCGAGGCGCCGACGCTGGACGCGGAGGTGCAGGCCATGGAAGTCATGGTGATCCTGGATGGGGCCGGCCTACCCCTGGGGTGGAACATCGGCGACATCCTGTTCGAGCCGGCCGACGGATGGCTATCTCCAACCATACCGGTTGGGTTCTCCGTCTACTCTGAGGGCATGGAAATAGTCTCCAGCGGTCACTACCTGCCTCGCGACATGACAACAGATGACACACGGCCTGGCGATCCGCCGGTTATCGCCGCGACGGCGGACAACGGCGGCAGCTTGTTCCCGATCGCGTCTGACGGCACGGTGGGTGCGCCTGTTGCCACAGGCTTTAACCAATACCCGGGCGGTCTGACGCTCGGTCAGGACGCCAACTGGTACGTGGGCAGCCGCGCATTCGACTACAAGATCATCAAGGTGACTCGTGACGGGGCGTCGTCCGACTTCGTCACGCTTCCGAGCACGGCTTTCTACATGGGCTGGGGGCCGCCCCCGGACGGGGACCTCTATGCAACGGCCTGCAACGTCGGGCGTGTTTACAGAATCAGCTTGGATGGCTCCGCGTTTGAGCAGATCGGTCCGAGCTTGTCGTGCCCGAGCGGGATAGCCTACAGGCCGCAAGACAACAGTCTCTACGTAGCTAACGGTTGGGCTACCGGCATGACCAGGATCCCTCTGGACGATCCCAACAATACCAGCTCGGTTGCGACGAATGCCGAGGACGTGCTGGCGGTCGCCGTGGGCATGTCGGGGACGGTCTACTTCACCGACGATCCCGGGAATCTGTGGAGCATCGACCCGGCTGTCGCAACGCAAGCCACGCTGTTGGCTGTCACACCTGCAGACGTGGGTTTGAAAGGTCTCGACGTGGCGGAAGGCGCGTTGATGATGGCTTCATACGACTGGGGCGAGTTCTATCGGTACCCGGTGGACGATGAACCGATACCGCATCCGTCTGAGTTCCTGCTGGAGGACATCGTCGCCTACCTCGACGTGTCAGAGATCGACGCAGCCCAGGGCGAGGCGTTCGAGGTACCGCTTGTCCTGGCGAGCACCGATGAGAGCGACCTGCAGGTCGCCGGTTACAGGAACGAGTTGAACTGGCAGGCAACAGAGTTGAACTACAGCGCCAATCGGGCGGGTGACTTCGGCGGTTCGTTTGTCGCCAACGATACGGAGGCCGACCAGGGCGTGTTCAGAGCAGTGACGGCCCGAGCGACCGACGTGGCTGTGCCTCTTACGACGCTCTTCTGGTTGACCTATGAGCTGGATGCGTCGCTGGAGCCGGGTCAGTGTGCGGACATCTCGATCCTCTTCCACGAGCTTGTCGACGAAACCGGAGCGGACTTACTGCCAAGCCTCTACGTGGAAACCCCGGCCAGCATCGGCATGGGAGAAGGGAAGGGTGACGTCACGGGTGACGGTTCCATCGGTGCCGCGGACGCCGTGCAGATCCTGCGCTGGCTGGTAGGCCTGCCGATCTGCGAGGGCTGCGACATCAGTAATGGTGACACCAATTGCGACGGCGAGATAGCTGCCAGCGATGCTGTTGTGATTCTCCGCTGGCTGGTCGGGCTGCCCGTAGGCGATGCCTGTGTCGGCATACCCCGGATCGGGCCGTGCCCGCAGTAGCGGGACGTCACCGGCAAGCGTCGCCACGATAGGAGACAGGAGGGCGCAAATGTTTGGCAACAAGCGAATCAAGGCCTGGCCATATGCGGTGGCCGTGCTGCTGGTGGGAACTGCGCTGGGCGCGGTTTTCGCCGGCTGTACGGAGGAGCCGGTGCGGCCCTTTCAGGATGAAGAGCAACAGATTCTCAAGCCCGGTCTCAATGTGTACCTGACGCTGGACAACGATCGTGCACCTCCCGGTACAAAGGTCCGCGCGGTCGCCAAGGTGCGCGCCATGGGGGTTGAGTTGACGCCCGCCGGGTTCCAGATCGACGTGCTGTACGATCCGAAGAAGCTGGAGCCGGCGGAGGTCGTGCAGCTCGAGGACGGTGTGCTGCGGGCCGTCAATCTGGCTGCGGCACCGGGTCTGATCCGGGCGGCGGGCGCGTCGGCCAGCGGCATCGAGAGCGAGGTGCTGTTCGTGCTGGAGATGACCGTCAAAGAGGCGGGGTACGGTGAGACCCTGACGTTGGAGGTCAAGGAGCTGACGGTCCTAGAGCGGAACTTTGCCGATGTTACCGCGGACGTGGTCCCGGCACCTCGAGCCGTAGTGGTCGGGAACTAGGCGT
>JBDHKT010000135.1:0-5682 GCA_039586255.1 Gemmatimonadota bacterium
AGGGAGCGATGATCGTCCATCTCGAGACGCCGGTCGGGGGCCTGACGGTGTTCGCTGTTCATCTCTACGCGGGGACCAAGGCCAAGGACACCCGCATACGCACCGCTCAGCTCGCGCCACTCCTGGAGATCCTGGACGCCGAGGCCGCCGCTAACCCCGTCCTGCTGGCCGGCGACATCAACACCTCGCCGACGGTCGGGTACCCGGAGCCGCCGGGGCCGGGTAATCCTTACAGCCCGGAATACGCGGCGCTCGATGGGGCGGGGTTCGTCGATCCACTACCCCCGAACCCCACACCGGCGGGCCTGACCGCTACCTGGGTGCCCAGCCGCAACCGCTACACCGCGCTCCCCTACCAGGAGACCAAGACCGACGAGCGTTACGACTACTTGATGGTGAGACCGGGAGCGTCACACGAGTGGTCCGTTCGGGCCGCCCGCACGGTCATCGATGGGGTCGGCGACCATCTCTCGGATCACGTCGGCGTGCTGGTCGAGCTCGGTCTCTCGACTGCGGGTCGCGATGCGTGAGGATGAGAACAGTATGCGGAGAAGAGGTTTCATCACACCAGAGTTGCTGGTCAGAGTGCTCTCGATAGCGATCGTGCTCGCGATAACGACCCCTCTGGGTATTCGGCTACGCGAGGCGGGGCACACGATCGCCGGCGGCGTTGTCCTGCTCGGACCTCTGGTCGTCCTCGCGGGGATGTGTGTCTACGGGGCGGTTAGGATCGTCAAGGACGACGGGTGGACCGCGTTATTGAAGGTGATTCTGATGTTCGGCTCAATGGTGCTGCTCGGCTTCGGCCTTGCGAGCCTCTGCAGCTCCGGGAACGAGGGAACCGGAAGCGGCTCCGGAATGCGGGGCGAGAGTGCTTCCGTCCAACATGCGGTTCGTTGATCCGGCAGCCGAAGGCTTCCTTGGATTTCAGGTTGCGCGTAGTGGAGTGTAGGTTCAGCTTACACTCGACGGCGGTAGTCACGTGACCGGCACAGACACCTACCCACAATGCAGAAGAGTCCCACCTTCTTGCGGACACTCCTCTCGGAGCTGAAGCGGCGCCGTGTCTTCCATGTCGCGGCCGTCTATGCGGCCGTCGCCTGGGTGATCGTTGAGGTCGCCGACGTCACCTTTCCGCGCCTGCAACTTCCCGATTGGGCCCCGACGCTGGTCGTAGCGATGGCGCTGCTGGGCTTTCCCATCGCGCTGGTGCTGGCCTGGGCGTTCGACTTGACGCCGGAGGGCGTTCGCCGCACTCCGCCGGCTGAGCTGGAAGGCGGTGGGGAGTCGCTGCATCCGTATCGCCGAACCCGGACCGTCCTGGGCGTGGGCGTCCTGGTCGTCGCGGTCGGGGTCGGCGCGTATTTCGTGCTGCGACCGGGGGACGCGTCTCGTGAAGGCGACGGTACGATCCGCTCGATCGCAGTGCTGCCCTTCGCCGACATGAGCGAGACGGGAGACCAGACGTACTTCAGCGACGGGATAGCCGAAGAGGTCCTCGACGCGCTGGCCAAGTTGGAAGGGCTGCGGGTGGTTGCTCGGACCTCGTCGTTCCAGTTCAGGGGGGGCGGCGTGGACGTCCGCGCCGTCGGGGACTCGCTGGGGGTCGAGACCGTGCTGGAGGGGAGCGTGCGGAAGAGCGGGGACCGGCTGCGGATCACGGCCCAGCTGGTCAACGCCGGCGACGGCTACCACATCTGGTCCGAGACGTACGACCGGCAGCTGACCGACGTCTTCGCCGTGCAGGAGGAGATCGCCGGATCGATCGTCAGCTCGCTCGAGGTTCGGCTCGGGGATCGCGGAGCGGGTCGGCTGGTACGAAGACATACCGAGGACTCGGAGGCCTACGACCTCTACCTTCGCGGACGCTACGCCTGGAACCAGCGGGGCACGGAGGGTCTGACACGGGCGGCTGCGTACTTTCGGCAGGCGATCGCCCGGGACTCCGGCTATGCCGCCGCCTGGGCGGGCCTGGCGGATGCCATCGTCCTCCTCCCCATATTCGCCGATACGCCGGCGGCCAGGACGAGCGCTGCGGCGCGAACAGCGGCGGAGCGGGCGCTGGCGCTGGATAGCACGCTGGCGGAGGCGCACGCCTCGCTGGGCCAGGTCCTGGTGTCGCAGGGAGACCGTGAGGGCGCCGAGCGGGAATACCGGCGTGCCATCGAGCTCAACCCCAGCTATGCCACCGCGCGCCACTGGTACGCGCTTCGCCTGAGAAGCAGTGGGCGCAACGAGGAGGCGCTCCAGCAGATCAACCGAGCGCGGGAGCTGGACCCGTTCTCACCGGTGATCCGTGTTGTCTCTGGGCTCATCCAACTGGATGTGCACGATTACGATCGGGCGATCGAAGACTTTCGTTACGGGGCTCTGGAGATCGGGCCGCCCGAATTGCGCTGGATGGGAACCGCCGGCATTGGGGTGGCTTACGCGGCGCTGGGGCGATATGCCGAAGCGGTCGAGGAGGTCGAGCGGGGGCTCGAGCTCAACCCTGACCATCCCGACCTGCTGGCGCTCCTGGGTTACATCCACGCGCGGGCGGGCGACGCGTCGAAGGCTCGAGAGCTTTTGGAAGAGTCGAAGGAGCGAGGCGCGTCCCCGATCGACATCGGTCTGATCTACGTCGCCCTGGGCGAGCCGGACAGCGCGTTCGCCTGGCTGGGGCGCCAGCGCGGATCCTTCCGGGGGGCAATTTTCTTCAACCCGAGGTACGATTTCCGTTACGCGCCGATCCGGTCGGACCCGCGTTTCGAGCAGCTGCTCGAGGCGCGGGGCGTCGAGTAGGGGCCGCCGCGTCTAGCGTCTAGACGACCTCCATGGTCGAAGGCGGCTTGCTCGCCAGGCTGTAGGTCACGCTTACCACGCCAGGCACCTCGCCCACCAGCCGGTCGGCCAGCCGGCGCAGCGTCGGCCACGGCACTTCGGTGGGTGTGCCTTCACGTGCATCGACGCTATCCCAGCAGCGCAGCTCGAGCTGCAGGCCGAAGTCACGCGCTCCCTCTCGCATACCCGTGACCCGGTCCTCGTGCAGGACCGCCAGCTTCAGAAAGGCGTCCACGTCGGCGAGCTCTTCCTCGGTAATCGCAGTGGCGACCCGTACCGTCTCGATCCGCTCCGGCGTCACCTCGCCGATCACGCGTGCGGCGAGCGCGGGGCCGGGGAAAGGCATGCGGTTCCAAACCGACTGGGGCAGCCCCAGCGCCTCGGCGACCCGGCGCACGCCGTCCTTACGGATCTGAACGAGCGGCTCGATGATCTTGTAACCAAACGCCTGTTCGGGGTCGATCCCCAGTTGCTCGAAGACGTTGTGCTGGCGCTTGATGCCGGCGACGGTCTCGTCCACGTCTGTGAGGATCGTGCCCTGGAGGAGGAATCGAGCGTCGCTTTCGCGCACCAGCCGCCCGAATACGTCACGGTAAAATGTTTGGGTGACGGCCTCCCGCTTCTCCTCGGGGTCGGTGATCCCCTTGAGCGCGGCGAAGAACTCTTCCCGCGCGTCGAGGATCTCCACGTGCACGCCGAACTCGCGGAACATCGCTGCGACCTGCTCCGGCTCGCCGCGGCGCATCAGTCCGTTCTCGATGAAATAGGTGGTCAGCCGATCGCCCAGCGCGCGGTGCCCGAGCAGGGTGACTGCAGACGAATCGACGCCGCCGGATAGAGCGTTGATCGCTCTGCCGTCGCCGACGGCTGCGGAGATCTCCTCGACCTTCTCCTGGATGAACGCATCGGGCTGCAGATCCTCGATTCTGATCTCCTTGACCATCGGTTCCTCTCCTCGGTTGAGAACGGGGACGCGAGACTGGAGTTGCACTAGGGCTTCGCCATGATCGGTGACGGCGAGCCCCGTGTCAATCGGGTGGTTACTCGGCGTTCAGGACGATGACCGGGTCGATTCGGGTCGCGCGCCGCGCCGGCAGCCAGCAGGCGACGAAGCCGCAGGCGGCCAGGGTCACGATCACCGCGGTCAGCACCAGGGGATCTGTGGGCTGGACTCCGTAGAGCAGCGCCTGGACCAGCCGGACCAGGAGCAGGCTACCGGCGAGTCCTATCACGAGACCGAGACCGACGACGAGGAGGCCTTGGGTGACGACCATGCCGAAGACCTGCTGCGGGCTGCTCCCGATGGCCATGCGTATGCTGATCTCGCGTGTCCGCTGGGTCACCGAGTAGGCCAGCACGCCGTAGATCCCGACGGCTGCGAGGAAGAGGGCGACGGCGGCGAAGCCTGAGAGGAGCAGCATCGGGGTGCGTCGCCTGACCAGCGAGTCGGCGATCCGCTGCTCCATCGTCTCGGGGTAGTAGAACGGCAGGTCGGGATCGATCCGGTTCACGACGCTGCGGAGCGATGGCGTCAGGCTCATCGGCTCCATCTCGGTCCGGACCGTGAGGGTCAGAAATCCGATGGGGTTCTGTTTGTAGGTGAAGTAGTAAGCCCCGACGTGCTCGCTCTGAGTCAAGTCGTTCTGCTTTATGTCGCCGACCACTCCGATGATCGTGTACAGGTAGTCTTCCTCGTCCTCCTCCATGCCGGG
The DNA here is from genome assembly GCA_039586255.1 of Gemmatimonadota bacterium. Lineage (GTDB taxonomy): Bacteria > Gemmatimonadota > Gemmatimonadetes > Palauibacterales > KS3-K002. The sequence goes on from JBDHKT010000135.1 coordinate 4,536, forward strand.
CACAGTGCCCCAGAGCATCCGCCTACCGACCGGGTTCTCATCGGGGAAGTATCGTTGGGCGAGCCAGCGGTCGATGATGATGACCTGAGTGCCGTCCTCGGTGTTGGTCTCATCGAAGTAGCGGCCGGCCAGCAGCGGGATCTGCATGGCCTCGAAGTAGCCGGGTCCGGCGGTGGTGTTCCACGGCGCCAGCATAGATTCCCCCGGTCGCGGCACGTAGCCCTCGGGCAAGATGACGCTCGAGCTGCCACCGCCGCCGAACGGGATCATGCTGGTCACCGATGCCGCTGTGACCCCCGGCAGCGCCCGTACCTCGCGCAACAGCTCATCGGTGAACTGCGATTGCGCGGGGTCGTCCGGATAGCGGGAACCCGGCAGCGAGATGTAGCCGGTGAGGACCGAGCTCGGCTGAAATCCGGGATCGACGTTGAGGGCGGCGCGCATGCTGGCGAACATCAAGCCCGCGCCGATGAGCAGGACGAAAGCGATGGCCACCTGGCCGGTCACCAGAGCGCTGCGCAGCAGGACGGCGCGTCGACTGGCCGTGCCGGTGCGGCTCTCCGCCCGGAACACGGCGTTCAGATCGGTGCGGAAGATGTGCAGCAGCGGAATGGCGCCGAAGAAAATGCCCGCGGCGGCGGCCAGCAGGAAAGTGAAGAGAACGACGGCGCCGTCGATGGCGACCTCGGTGCCACGAGGCAAGTCCTGCACACCCATGGTCTCGATCAGCCGGAGGCCGGCCGCGCCGATGGCCAACCCGAGCAGGCCCCCCAAGCCCGCGATCAGGACCGCCTCGGTGAGCAGCTGCCGGCTGAGCCGTGCCCGGTCGGCGCCCAGCGCGATTCGGGTTGCCAGCTCACCCATGCGGACGTTCGATCGCGCCAGCATCAGGTTAGCGATGTTCAGGCAGCCGATGAGCAGGACGAAGGCGACCCCGAACCACAGCATGATGAACGTGGGACTGACGTCGCGGAGCAGATCATCCTTGAGGTTGTGGACCTGGACGTGGTAGCCGGCATCCTCGAGGATTTGCCTTGCGTTCGGGATCGGGAACTCGTCCATCAACCCGACATCAAGGGCCGCGATCTGTTGCGTAGCCTGCTCGGTCGTGGCTGCGGGCCGGAGCCGGGCGATCATCTCGAAATTG
>JBDHKT010000136.1:0-5676 GCA_039586255.1 Gemmatimonadota bacterium
GGAGATCGGACGGGTGTCCCAGTGAGCCAGCAACAGCACCGATGGGGTCGAGTGCGGCCGGAAGCGGGCCAGGAAGTTGAACAGCGGCAGCGTGTCACCGGCGACCGAGACGTGGGTGAAGCTCTGCACGATCACCGTATCAGCCCGCTCCGCCAGAAACTCCTGAACCCACGCCGCCATCTCTCGATGGCCCTCGCTGCCCGGGATGCGCGGCCCGAAAGCGACCTGTCGTCGCACCAACCCGTAGGCGGACGCGCCGTCGAAGCGTGGGTACGAGTCTGCGGCCGGCTGAGCGGCGTCGGCGTTCGCCTCACCATCTGCACCACCGCAGGCGACGGTCGCGATGGCAGCGGCAGTCAGGAGCGCTGCCGAGAGCGCGGGCCTGGTTATGCTGTTCAACGGATCTCTCCTGTCTCAAAGAGGAACTGTCCGAAGAGCGATATCTCAAGCTGCGTCGATCCGAGCCGCTGGCCAAGCTCGCTCTGGGTGTCGCGCCAGAACGCCTGCAGTCCGACCACGAACGGCGTGACATCGGTATTGACGGTCAATCCCAAGTCACGGATGACCAGGTCGGTGAACGGCTCGCAGGGCGGCACGTCCGGGTCGGGCAGCGGCGGTGGCCCCAGGAAAGCGGACTGCAGACGCCGGCACTGATTCTGCCCGTTCTGCGAGAAGCGAAGCGAGACCCGAATCGGGTTGCGAAAGCGCCCGGTCGTGCTGAGCGGCCGCACCTGGCCCGTCAGCTGGAAAGTATGGCCGGTCTGGTCCCTGAAGGTCACACCGGTCGGGTCGAGGCGCTCCTCGTTTGTGAAGGTGACGCTATAGGTGATTGACCACTGGGTCGTCAAGACGAAGTCGAAGCTGAACGGGATCGTGGTGATCACGCTGCCGCGATCCTGGTTCGCATTGCGGATCACGCTGGTGTTGTCACGTACGGTATAGCCGGTACGGAAACCCAGGCCCGCAACCCAGCCCTGCAGAAAACGCGGGATCGGCAGCCGGTTCCAGCTGAGGCTCAGGTTCGGCCAGGTCGTCCGCCTCGTCCGCATCTGGGTGCGCGGCGACCACGTGAACAGGTCGTTGGTCGAGTAATCCACGTTCAAACCGGCTCCCAGCGGAAGCCGGAAGCCGGTGCTCAGGGCAAGGGTCTCCGTGTCGTTCACCCGGCTGGCCGTGTCACCCTCCTGCCGCCGGAAGTCGTCGAGCCCTCCGAACCCCAGCTGGTAGCCCAGTGAAGGACTGGCCGCCCGGCGCCGGAAGCTCGAGCCCAGGGTCGCGACCCAGGTAACCGAGAACACATCGATACGGTCCATCAGCTCGAGTACGGCCCCGACGATTCCCGAGCGTTCCTGGCCGGCGACGGAGCGGAAGAACGCCGAGCTGTTGAATCCCGCCGAGATGCGGATGCTCCGCGAGCTGCCGAAATCGCGCGTAAGGATCGTATCGCCTTCCTGTTCATCGACGAACGATGCCCCTGTATTGAGATCGAAGCGGGTATCGAAGGCGAACTGAGGCGTCAGCCAGGGCGCGATGCCCGGCCGGTAGGTCCAGTTCACGTCGAGGCTGCGCGCGACGACCCAACCGAAGTCGACTCCGAGAACGCTCGAACGCTCGGCATCGATGAGCTCCTGACCACGGCTACCCTGCACGACCTGCTCGGTCGGTACCAGATCGCGGCCTTGGGTGAAGAAGAACCGGCCGGTGAGATCGGTGAGCGGCTCGAAGTTGAGCGTCGTAACGGTCTGCAGGCGCTCATCGAGCGTGAGGATGGGCACCACACCCGTGTCGGCGGGCAGCCCCACGATTTCTTCGAACCGCTGCGTCTCCGCTTCGTTATCGAGGTAAGTAGCGCCGAGCTGGAGCGATGTAGGTGTGAGGCGCAGGCGCGATTGCCGCACCGACTCCGGAAGGAAGAAGACCAGGTACCCCAGAGGGCCGGGGAAGATGGGAATCGATATCTCACCGACCTGGTCGCGGAAGCCGTAACTGGCCACAAACCCCGAGGATTCGATTTCCGAGCGCGATGTCCGGCCCGAGCGCCTGTCATACGTCAGCCTCACCGACGAGTTATCGACGAACCAGCCGATCCCCGGCGCGACATCCGAAGGACGCTTGCTCAGCGTGAGGTCCATACGAAAGTCCCGGCTCTCGGGCGTGCGTAACCCCGGCAACTGCTCCGCCGCTATATCGGTGCGCGGCAGGAGCAGCGGCTTCGTGCCGGACTTCAGGTACGTAACGTTGAAGGGCATGTTCAGGCCCCACGAATCCGGGAGCATTCGACCAAACTCTAGCCGGCCGCCAACAGAGTATGCGCTGGCGGAGCGGAAGCTCGGATCCTGCGCGAGTTGCCGGAAATAGGGGTTCTCGCTGGAGTACGAGAAGTTGAATCCCAGAACGTCTGACGCCCGGACGTCCACGTCGATCCGCCCGACCAGCCCGGCATCGTCGACCGGCAGGTCGAGACGCAGGTCATCCACCCAGATCTCACCGGACACGAACGGATCGAGGCTCGCGTTGTGCGCGCCCAATGAGATCTGGCGAATCGCCGCCAGGTTGGGCGCGCGCGAGCGCTGGCCGATCACGATCGCGTACGTGCTGTCACCATCCGGGAAGACGTCCACATCCCAGATCTTCAGCGCGCTATCCCCAGGCAGTCCACCCTGCCTCAGCATGATATCCTCGGCCCGTGCGCGTAGCGCGATGAAGCGGTCGAGGTCGATCCTTATCTCCGGCAGCCAGGCGCGACGCAACTCTTCGCCCTCCGCACCCGGCGGTACCTCCTCGAGCTCGGCCTGGTACAGGTAGTAGTTGCCGATGTCTTCGCCGAGCTTGACGAAGAAGCGCAGCGGTGCGCCGCCGATGCCCCATGGGCCGTCGATGCCGAGGGCCCAGACCCGCAATCCGCGGTAGGAGCGGAAGTCTCGGGGGGTCTGAGCGTACTGCAGGTAGACTTCGGCCCGCTGCTCGGGGCCGAGCTCGGTGAAACGAACACTCAGCGACTGTTCGTTGATCGTGACGCCGCCGAACCCGAACTGATCGCTCTGGTTTGCCACCTGGTCGGTGACCCCCGGGGGCGGCTGGTAGCGCGCATCCAGCGTGCTGATCGGGCCGACCTCTACAGGGGTCTCGAGGCCGGCAACCGTCATCGTGTCGGTCAGACCCTCGACCACGCCGCTGCTGCCGCGCTTCAACCAGCGGGAGCCGAGGAATCGAACGCGGGCCAGGATGAGTTCGGTGTCGGAATCGGACACTGCGGTCAGGCGGAGGTGGCGGACGTTCTGGAGATCGGCGTCGCTGACCCGCTCGCTGTGATCGGGTCTCCGGAGCGGGACTCGATAGAGGCGGAAGCGGCCGCCGTCGATCTCGCTGGCCTCACGGACGAAGTAGGGACCGGTGGGGTCGCCGATCTCGACCGTGTAGCGGAAGAACCTTTCTTCGTCGTCCAGCACGCCGTTCTGGTTCAGGTCCTCGGAATCCTCGAGCCCGTTGTTGCGTGTGCAGTTGGCAGCGACGTCACCAAGCGAGTAGATGCGCGTACCGGGATCGGCCTCGCACCCGGTGCCCCAAAGCCCGATGTCGTCTGCGTGGCTCCAGATCCGCGGAGGGTCTACTTCGCGGTCCAAATCACCGAGCCCGGACGGCAGGCCCAGCGAGTCGATGGCGAACGCGTCCTCGCTCAGCGTACCCAGGTCGATGATCAGATCGGTCGAGTCAACCAGTTCATCGTCGACGGCGACATAGAATTCAAGGAACTCGATGGTCGTGAAGTTCTGACCATTGGCGGCCAGCACGTTCGTGACCGATGCCCATGCGGGGCCCGGTGCGGGGTTGGGGTTCGGCGTCAGCCTGCGGTTCTCCGGCATCCTGAGTGTCATCGTGAGGACCGGCTCGGGTCTCGTCTGTCCCTGGACACGAAGCTGCTCATCGATCTGCCGAGGAAAGAGGCCACCGAACACCGCTTCGCCCTCGGGAGTCTGCACGGAGTACTGGTCCTGCCATACGAGCTCGGCCGCGTTGCTTTCGTCGAAGAACGGCGGAGCGACGGTCTCGGCACCTGCATTGGTGGCCGGCGCCGCGCCGAGCTTCCAGGTCCGGGAGAGCATGGTCACGGTGAACCCGGACCCGCTCTCGAAATCCTCGACGTAGGTCACGCCCTGCGTGTTCGTGCTCGGCAGCGACAAGGCGAGCTCGCCGTCGAGCGCGATCGATGAGGGCGCATTCGTGTCTACGCCGGGGAGCGCATTCGCCAGGCCGGTCAGCCATTCCGGCCTGAAGTTCAGGCGAGCCGAGACACCGCCCAGCTGCACGGCGCTCGGTTCGAGTCCCAGCTCGGGGCGCGTCTGCAGCGTCTTCTCGGACTGCGAGAGGCCGATGAAATTGAGCTCACCGACGGGCCCGAGCGCGTAGCGGGCCTGGAGACCGAAAACGGACGTCGGTGCCAGCTGGAATAAGGGCTTCTGCTCGAAGGTCACACGCAGCCTGGCGTCGGGATTGTCGAGGAACCATCGCTCGGGATCCCGCAGCTCGATCTGCCCGATATCGTAATCGATGATGTAGTCTTCGCCGCGAATGAGCTCGCGCTCGTCGATGAGGACCCGCTCGCTGCCTTCGCGGACGCCGCCGAAGCCAAGTGAAATGGTGGAGAGGAAACCCTCGAACCTCTGCCTGTAGTTGATCGACAGGAGGTAGAGGTTCGAACCGAGGCGGATCTGATCGTTGGGCTCGTCGTAGATCGCGTTGTTCTGGTCGCCGGGTTCGAGTGGAAACGGCTGGCCGCCCGCCGGATCGCTGACGTCCCTCAAAGGTGGCGGGGCCCGGAAGGGTTCGAGGGTGGGCGGCACAATGTATGTGCCGGTCGGCCCCGTTGTCCCGTCGCCGCCCGTTTCGCCGGCGTCATATATCCGCGACGCGTCCAGTATGTTGTCGGTCGGATTATCGTCGAGCCCAAAGATCTTCAGGAACTCGAGCTGTGTGGAGCTCGGCGTCGAGCGAAACGTGTTGCCCACCTCCGGATCGCCCTGCGAGATCGTGAACTCCACACTCGAGAGCACCACTCCGGGACTGACCGAGACGCGATAGACATGATGCATCTCGCGCCGCCAGGTCGCCCTGCCCGGACGGTGGTTCACGCCTTTTATCAGCTCGAGGAACGGCGGTGGGTTGTTGTCGGGATCCGCGTTATGGGCATCAGACGCCTGTTCGGCGTCGAACGTGCCCACCTCCTCCCCGTCGGCGTTGATGTAGGTGACCGCCAGTCCCTCCTGCGCGGGAAGCGTGTTTCGCAGCTGGAGCCAGATGCCGCTCTGGTGAAGGATGTAGTCCTCACCCTCGATGAGAGGCCGGAAGAGCCCGGTGAGCGTATCGGCGACCACCGTATCGGCCCCCAGTTCGGTCTCCAGTGTGTCCTCGGCTACCGCGACCGCTGTGATGAAACCCTCAGGGATCTGGGCACCGATATCTACGCCGAGAACCTCATAACGGTAGACCTTGACGACGGAAGCCGGGCGCACGCTCGACTCGGCGTCCGAGGCGAGGAGTCGCTGGATATCGATGTGGGGATAACCGAAGAGATGCGTTGGGCTGAACAGGAAGAAGAACCGTCCACGCTCGTAGTCGGCGTCATCGAGGATCGTGGTCGCGCTCTGCTCGAACCCCTGGCCGGTGCCGCCGACCTGC
>JBDHKT010000137.1:0-5632 GCA_039586255.1 Gemmatimonadota bacterium
TCGGGCGACATGAAAAAGGGCGTCCCCATCATGTCGCCGGGGCGCGTGAGAGTCGTGGCAGTTCCGATCGCCTTGGCTATCCCGAAATCGGTGAGCAGCAGCCGGCCGTCACGGCTGCCTTCGAGGAGCATGTTCTCCGGCTTGATGTCGCGGTGTACAACGCCACGGCCGTGGGCGAAGGCGAGCGCGTCCGCCGCTTCCAGCAGGTAGCGGCAGCATAGCTCGACGCTCAACTGCGGGGTCTGTTTCAGGATCTGCCGGAGACTCGGCCCCGCCACGTAGGGCATCGTGAAGAAATGGAGGCCGGCACGCTCCGAGACTTGGAAGACGGCGACTATGTTGGGGTGGTTGAGCTTCCCCGCCGTGCGTGCCTCACGCTGGAACCGCTGAACGATCTCCTGGTGCTCGGACAGATTAGGCGGCAGCACTTTCAGCGCCACGCGCCTTTCGAGAGCGAGCTCGTGCGCCAGATACACGCGCCCCATCCCGCCGCGACCCAGCTCGCGGATGACCTTGAACTCGCCTGCCGTTGCCGTTCTCAGCCTATCGAGCAGACCTGTCGGATCCGATGCCGAAGAGGCGAGGAGATCGTCCTCTTCCGAGCCCGGCATCTGTTTAGCGCAGCGCGGGCAGAAGAGGGTGTCCCCAGGAAGCTCGTTGTCACAGTGAGGACAGGTTGTCATGACCACGTGCCGAATCGAACGGACGCACTCTCGACGGGCTTGAGTCGCGGGGGAGAAGTGAAGCTAAGTTATCTTTTCTTGGGTAGTTCTACAAGCGGGTGAGGCGGCCAGGGAGACTAACGGCGGTCCAGCCGGACGAGTTGCCAGCCCGACGGGCCTTCTTCCAGCGCCATCCGCAGCTTGAGCGTGAAGTCGCGGCTCCGCCCTGTCTGTGCCAGCACGTAGCGCATCTCGAAGTCGACGTCGAAGATCCTGCGGTCGCCCTCTGAGCGGGCATTCCCAGTTCGCATGTTTACCTGCAGGTCGTCGGCGTTCTCGAAAATCCGGGTCAGCATAGTCAGATCCTCCGGCGGCACCTCGCCGCCGTAGAGCCGACCCAGCTCTTCTACGTCTTCCGTCTCCAAGGCGCGGCGGTATTGCTCCAGAACCATATCCGATGTGACCAGCTCGACCTCCGCCGGGGAAGACACGGGTTCAGCAGTCCCCAGCTCGGCGGATTCCACCTCCGCACCGCCGGCGGCGGCCGTGCTATCGGGCGATCCTGAATCCGATCCCTCCGGCTCCTCATCGTTCGCCTGCGCGGGCGAAACCTCGGGTTCAACCGGCTCGGCCCGCTCGTTGCTCTGAGTCGCCGGTGGCGTGGTGGTCGACGTGGACTGGCGAGTGGCCGGCTCGGATCCGCGGCCCGACGCCGGTCGGGAGGAGCCCGAGCCGGCTAGCCGCACCTGATCGCCGCCGTCCGTAGAATTGGATAGTGCCGGCGGCCCGTAGAGTTCGGCCGCGTCCCCGGCACCCGGTGGGTCGACCTCGACATAGGTTAGCATCGCAGCGCCGAGATCGGCGCCTTCAGTCGGCTGTGACGCGTCGTTCGCCGCGTTGCCGAGGGGCGGTCCACTGCCTGTTACCGCCGCGACACCCAGGTAGATCGCGAGCGTGGCCGCCGCACTGAGTGCCACCCGGGCCGTCCACTTCACCAGCCGGCGTCGCTTGTGGAACCTGAGCAGACGATCGCGCATCCACACCGTCTTGGTGTCTACCACGCCGCGTTCCCGACCTTTCCTGCCCCTCATACCGTTCGTCCGCTCTACGGCCTTGTCGCCCAGCATCGCGCGCACGAACTGCTCGACCGTGTCGAAACGATCGTGTGGCGACTTGGAGAGCGCCCGGTGTATGGCGTCGCAGACGTGTTCCGGAAGATCCGGGCGTCGCTCCAGAAGGGGCGACGGATCCTCGTTGAGCTGCTTCATGAGAAGCTCACGGAACCCGCCGCCGCCGAACGGATGCTCGCCCGCCAGCATCTCGTAGGCGACCATAGCGAGGGAGTACTCGTCGCAGCGGCCATCTACCTGCACATTATCTTCTAATTGCTCCGGCGACATGTAGTGAGGCGTGCCGATCATATCGCCCGGTACCGTCAACGATTCAGCGCCCAGCGCTTTGGCGAGCCCGAAATCGGTGAGCACGAGCCGGCCCGTCGTTTCCTCCAGCATCATGTTCTCGGGCTTAACGTCCCGGTGAATCACGCCGTGCTGGTGAGCGTAGGCGAGCCCGGAGGCGGCCTGCCGCAGGAATTCGAGTGCCTCCTCCAACTCGAGCGGCCCCATTTCGTGAATGATCTCCCGAAAGCTGGCCCCTTTGACGAACGGCATGGTGAAGAACGAGAGCCCGTCGCCCTGATAGACGGCGAAGACAGGGACGATGTGGGGATGGTTCAACTGACCCGCCGTACGAGCCTCGTGCTGGAAGCGCTTGACGATCTCGGGGTACTCGGCGAACAGGGGCGATAGGACCTTGACAGCGACCTGGCGATCGAGAGCGAGCTCGTGGGCGAGGTACACACGCGCCATCCCGCCGTGGCCGATCTCACCCAGGATCTCGAACTCGCCGCTGGTCGCCGCCCGCAGATGCTCGAGGAGCTCTTCCTGGATGGATGGCCGCTCCGCCGAACCCAGGTAGAACTCGGGGGCCGGAGCCAGCGATCCGCATTCAGGGCACGTACCGCCATCAAACGGCAGGCTAGCCGCGCAACGGAGACAGGATGTCGCCATATCACCTACAGCGGGGGAGCTATATACGGGGAGGTCGTAGGCTGGCACACAGGGGATTATTAATTTACCACCTGCCGGTCGAGCCGGCAACGCCAAATGTTTCCACCCCAATGGCGGCCAGGGCTGGCGCTTTTCCTTGCGCAGAGGCCGGTCTCTGCCTAGCTTAGCCACCGACCCCTGCCTATCGGTCCCCTCCCCCATGTGCGCCGGTTCGAGGGACCACCTCTACCACAGTCTACATCGCAGTAGCGAGAAAGATCCGTGATGCGTACTACTCTGATCAGCGCCGCCCTTCTCTTGATCGTCGCTTGGCCTGGCCCTTCGGCCGCCCAGGAGAAGCTTACCACCGTGACACCGTTCGCGGGGTTCTACCTTCCGACCTCCGATCTGGTGAATAATCAGCCTGTGCCGAACCCGGGTCCAATCGATCCGGAGGCTGTCAGCATCACCCAACAGAACGGTTTTGCCTGGGGGGTGCGGGTCAGCCGAACGCTGAGCGGCGGTCTGTGGCTGGAGGCGGAGTTTCAGTACGCGACCAGCGATGTGGAGATCACAGGAGTACGCCGGGAACCGCTACCCGAGCCGACGAGGACCGGCGGCGGCCGCGTCATCACGCTGGGAGCCAACATCCTGTGGGAGTTGTACCGAGCACCCTTCACCCCGTTCGGGATCCATCTCGTGGGCGGCCTGGCCGCGGTGAACCGCGGCGGTGACTTCTTCGATGAGGGGGGGTTCTTCTTCGAAGAGCTCGATGGCGGGACGACCATTGCAGCGATCGCGGGGCTCGGTGCCCGCTACGGCTTCAGCGGGCGGCTGGGAATCCGCCTCGAAGTCCGCGACTACATCTCCAGTTACTCCCAGTCCGTACCGGGCGGCGACTTCGACTCGGAGCTGCAGAACGACATCTGGATTACGGGCGGTATCGAGATCACACTGTGACCTCGGTCTAGAGCGCGGCAGCTACCGTCAAGCCCTCGACCCGGTATTCGACTTCTAATCTGAAGTACGAGCCGCTCAGGCCTCCAGCAATCTCCACCTCGTTGTAGCGCTCTAGCTCGATCCAGGTACTCGAGTCTGGGACGTTTTCGTCGCCGGGCACCACGAACTCCCCGTTGTCCTCCACATCGAAGTCCCAATCCGGAGAGAAGAGCGAGGCGCTCTGGGCTTCCAAATCCGAGACCCAGCGAACCGTAAGGGGCTGGTTTGCCGGGATCGTCTCGTCGGGCTGCGGCTCGAGGATCGCGTGGATGCCGACGTTGCCCAGCACCACGTCGCGGACGAACATGTTGTCCTTGACGACGTCCAGCCTCAAATCTCCCGAGGCGGCCCCAGTGACCGCTGCCGTGTAGACTCCCGCCGATCCGCTCTCTAGCAGGGTCACCGTGGTGCGGTTCCACACGATCGTCACGACAGCCCCGGAGACGGCAGCGCCAGATCCATCCTCGACATCGACGACGAAGTCGGCAAGGAAGCCGCCGGTATTCAGCTCCAGATCCACCTCGGCTACGACCAGAAGCGTCTCGTTGCCGGTCCCGCCGCTGTTCTTGTCCTCCACCGGTCCGAGTGGCTCAGCGTTGCTGCAGCTGGCCATCAAGGTGGCGAAGGCCAGCGCGAGGATGGCTTTAGGCGTAGTTCTGTGCACGGCATCCACCTCTCAGTGTGGCGATTAAAGGGATTTCGGGGAGTCGTGCGGGGAAGGACAGGCGACCGTGACAAGATAAGCAGGCTCGCCGCGGGGGTCAATTTCGTGGCCCGTGAGGTACTACGGTCCCACTTTCCCATCGGCGCCGGGTGGTGCTATTTTGGGATCCCAGCCAACCAGCCTGATGACCCACAGGACGGAGGTTTCCCGATGCGCCGTTACCGTGCGTTAGTCCTTGTTCTCGCGCTCGCTCTGTTGCCGTCGTCGCTGTCGGCGCAGACGCAGTTCGCCATCAGCGGCTTCGGCGGGTTATTCCTCCCGGCATCCGACCTCGCGGGGGGCATATTCTTCTTCGGGCCGGGTGAGATACCAGGTTTCGATGGCGGCGACGTGGCAGCCACGTTCAGTCAGAAGACCGCTTTCAACTTTGGCGGCCGACTGACTGTGTGGCCGAGCCAGCGAATCGGCTTCGAGTTCGAGGCCGCCTACGTGCTCAGCGACATGGAGCTGGACCTGTTGATCCCGATCATCGATCCGGGGCCACCGCAGGTCGTGAACCTGATCACGACAGACGAGCCCATCAAGTTCGACACCAACTTGTTCATGGGCAGCGTGAATTTTGTGTACGGTCTGATCAGGCCGCCGTTGGAGCCGCTCGTCGTGTTCGTCTCTGTCGGGGTTGGCTTCGTGAGCCGTGGCGGTGAAGCGGGCGACATCCTCGACAGCACGAGCAACGTCGCGGGCACCTGGGGATTCGGGCTGAAGTACGGGGTCGCCAGAGGTGTGTGGCTGCGCGGCGATGTGCGCGATTACGTCTACCAGTTCGAGGAAGCCGAGCTCGAGTCCAAGTGGCAGAACGACCTGCTGATCAACGCTGGTCTGGAGTTCAGCTTCGGAGGCTAGCGCCGCTCGGCGCGCTCTAGCCGCCAACCGCCACCGTCGAGGGCGAAGCGTAGGCGGAACCTTTGGTCCCTCGTACGGGAGATTCCCGTACGGGCTTGCCTGAACCTCGTGGCGAGCATCACGTCGGCGGTGGCGGTGTTTCCGTCCTCAGCGATCTGTAACTCACGGATCGTCGTTTCGGCACGCAAATCGTCCGCAGCGTCAAAGAACGCTCTGTATATGCGGGCGTCTCCACCCGGGACGGGCCCCCGGTAGACCTCCGCGCCCATGCGACCCAGATCCTCCTGCTCGAAGGCCTCCCGGAAGATCTCGATAAGGCCGGTAATCCCGACGTCAGCGGGCACCGCCACCAGCTC
>JBDHKT010000138.1:0-5607 GCA_039586255.1 Gemmatimonadota bacterium
CGGCCTTGTGCGGATCCGAGCCCTTGCCACCCATGTTGCCCGCCTCGATCCACTTCTTGGCGTTGTCCCAGGCAACACCAGCATTGGCCATGTAAAGCGCCATCAAGACGCCGGTCAGCGTGGCGCCGGCCAGCATGCCGCCAAGCGCCTCAACGCCGAGGAACGAGCCCACGAGCACCGGCGCGGTGATCGCTGTGAGGCCGGGCAGAATCATCTCGCGCAGTGCCGCACGGGTCGAGATATCCACGCAGCGCGCGCTGTCCGGCTTGGCCTCGCCTTCCATGAGACCGGGGATTTCCTTGAACTGGCGGCGCACCTCGGTCACCATCCCCGACGCGGCGCGCCCGACCGCGGTCATGGTCAGAGCCGCGATGACGAAGGGCAACGTACCGCCGATGAAGACCCCGATAACTACGATTGGGCTTACGAGGTTGATGCCCGTCTCCTGAAGGCCCACCGCCGACGAGTAGGCGCTGAACAGAGCCAGCGCGGTGAGGGCGGCAGAGCCGATGGCAAAGCCCTTACCGATGGCAGCCGTGGTGTTGCCTATGGCATCGAGGCTGTCTGTAATGCTGCGAACCGCCGGACCCAGACCGCTCATCTCGCTGATGCCACCGGCGTTGTCGGCGACCGGACCGTAGGCGTCAACCGACATCGTCACGCCCACTGTGGCCAGCATGCCGACGGCCGCGATACCGATCCCGTACAGACCGGCGAAATTGTAAGCCATCCAGATGGCGGCGCAGATGAGCAGCACGGGGACAGCGGTCGAGATCATCCCGACGGCCTGGCCGGCGATGATGTTGGTAGCCGCACCCGTCTCCGACGCCTCGGCGATCTTCCTGACCGGCTTGGCCGCGGTGTAGTACTCGGTGGAGAGTCCGATGAATATGCCGACCAGCGAGCCTCCGAACATCGCCCAGAATGGCCCCATCGTGCCGAAGTCCGGGTTGCCAGCGAACACGTCGACCTCGGCCGTCAACCACCAGGCGGCGATCCAGAAGAGGATCGCTGCGATGTAAGTGCTATTCCGGAGGGCTGCCGCGGGATTCAGCTTCTCCATCAGCTTCATGGAGAAGATCCCGATGACGCTGGCTATCAAGCCGAACCCCACGAAGAGGACCGGCAGAGTGACCGCCTCGAGACGCTGAACGGTCATGATCTGTACGGACGTCGCACCGATCGCGATGGTCGCGATTATCGAGCCGACATACGACTCGAAGATGTCGGCGCCCATACCGGCCACATCGCCGACGTTGTCACCCACGTTATCAGCAATCGTCGCCGGGTTACGAGGATCGTCCTCGGGGATCCCCGCCTCGACCTTGCCAACCAGGTCGGCGCCGACGTCGGCCGCCTTCGTGTAGATACCACCACCGACACGAGCGAACAGAGCGATCGAGCTCGCGCCCATGGCAAAGCCCGCGATCACTTCGCTGAACAATTTGAAGGACGAGTCGTCGGTCAGGCCGCCCGAATAGAGGAAGAGAACCACGCCGATGCCCAACAGACCCAGGCTGCCCACCGACAGGCCCATCACGGCGCCGCCGTTGAAGGCGATGCGCAGCGCCTTGCCCTGACCTACATCGCGCGCTGCCTCCGCGGTGCGAACATTCGCCTCCGTCGCGGCGTTCATGCCGAAGAGCCCTGCCATCAGCGAGCACAGGGCACCACCGATGTATGCCGCGGACGTGGCAAGCGAGCCCAGCGCCACGTACAACAGGACCGCCACGACGATGATGAACGGGATGAGCACCGAATACTCGCGCTTCAGGAATGTTCTGGCGCCTTCCCGGATCCGCGAGGCCAGCTCGGCCATCAGCTCCGTGCCGACGGGCTGTCGTTTCAGGTACACGTAGATGAGCGCGGCAACCACCAACCCCAAGAGCCCCAGGGGCGCCGAAAACGTCACCGCAACGTTCGTCATTAGCCCTCCTCAGGTTTTTTCTGTCAACATCCAACACCCGCCATCCGCGCTCGTCGCTATGGAAGTTGGGTCTCGATCATTGACGCTTCAGAAACACTGATGGTTGGGTGTTGGGTGTTACTTATTCGTCATCGCTCGAAAGCGGATTATACCGATTCATCGCCGCCTCCACTCCCTCACGCGCCCAAAGCTCCACGCCTTCAGTCAAACGCGGAAGGACTTCCAGCACGGCGTCCTCGTCTTTCGGGTCGTCGAACTCGGAGGTGACCCAATCGGCCAGCTCGACGCCGTCCGGCGGAGCACCGACTCCAATCCTCAGGCGTGCATACTCCCGAGTGCCGAGCACGTCCTCGACGGACTGGAGCCCGTTGTGACTACCTGCCGAGCCCCGCGCACGAAAGCGTGGTCGTCCGGGCTCGAGCGCCACGTCGTCCACGACGATCAGCATATCGTGCTCGAGGTCGAGGGCTACGTACTCGAGCAGCGCGCGCACCGCTATCCCGCTCCGGTTCATGTAGGTCAGCGGCTTGATCAACCAGACCTCGCCGACCTCCGACAGCTCGGCCCTGGACCGGAGCCAAAGATCCTCTTCTTGAAACGGAGTTGCGGACCAGCGGCGCTTGAGCAGATCCACGAGCCACCAGCCAACATTGTGGCGCGTGGCATCGTACCGGGCTCCCGGGTTGCCCAGTCCGATCACGGCTTTCAGAGTTATTGCCCCTCTTCCGTAGCCTCCTCCTCGGCAGGCTTGCCACGACCGACCAACTCGGGCTCGGCCTCCTCTTCGACGACACCCTCCGCCTCCACCTCCTCGGCAACCTCTTCCTCAACACGGACGGCCGGCGGCACGACCGATGCGATCGTGGCCGCGGCGTCGGTCAGTATCTCGACGTCCTCCGGTACTTCCAGGTCGGCGACCGTGACGCTGTCGCCGATGTCCATTTCGGAGATCTCGAGGTCCAGCGCCTCGGGGATCTTCGACGGGATGCAGCGTATCTCGACGTCGTGTCGCAGGTGTTCCATGATCCCGCCTTCCTTGACCCCGGGCGAGAGACCCACCAGCCGTACGGGCACCTCGAGCTTCACCTTCTCGCCCTTGCGAACGGCCAGGAAGTCGATGTGCAACACTTCGGACCGGAAGGGGTGGACCTGCACCTCGCGGATCAGCACGGCCGACGTGGCACCGTCTTCTAGCTTCAGATCGATGATCGTACTCTCGGACGAGCCCGACGTGAGCAGCTTCTCGACCTGCTTCCGCTCGACCTGACAGGCCCGCGTCTGCTCTCCATGGCCGTAGATGACGCCAGGGATATACCCCTGTCGTCGCAGGGTGCGTGCCGCTCCCTTGCCCGTGTCAGTCCTCGACTTAGCCTGCAACGTCACTCTAGTAGTCATTTACTGCACACCTTCAGTTGCTCGCGATTGTTAGCATGTTGGCGCCCGCCTTCAGTCGAATAGGCTACTGACGCTCTCGTTGTCGTGGATGAAGTACATCGCCCGGGCCAGCAGCTTGGCGACCGAGAGGGTGCGAAGCCCAGGCCAGCGTTTCTCCTCGGACAGGTGGACCGTGTCCGTGACGGCTACCTCCTTGACCGGCAGCCCCGACAGTCGCTCCACGGCCGGACCGCTCAACAGCGCGTGGGTGGCACAGATGTAGATGTCTTTGGCACCGTTCTCCTTCAGCGCTTCCACAGCCCCTACCATCGTGCCGCCGGTATCGATCATGTCGTCGGGGATCAGGCAGTTCTTGCCATCGACATCCCCGACAACGGTAACGACCTCCGAGACATTGGGTTCCGGGCGGCGCTTGTCGATCATCGCTATTTCGCCGTGCAGCCGGCGCGCGTATCCGCGCGCCATCTTCGCCGCGCCGACGTCGCTGGCGACGACCACCAGCGGGTCCAGGCTGCGCCTCTCGTAGTGCGCGACGAAGACCGGCATCGCATAGAGGTGGTCGACCGGGATATCGAAGAACGCCTGCAGCTGGTGTTGGTGCAGGTCGATCGACACCACGCGATCCGCTCCCGCCTCGACGATCAGATTGGCCAGCAACTTGGCCCCGATCGCTACTCGAGGCTGGTCCTTACGGTCCTGGCGCCCGTACCCGAAATAGGGCACGACAGCCGTCACGCGCGCTGCCGAGGCACGTTGTGCTGCATCGATGAGGAGCAGAAGCTCCATTACGTTCTCAGCCGGCGCCGAAGTCGGTTGCATGATGAAGACGTCGCGCCCGCGTACGTTCTCATCGATCCTGACGAAGATCTCGCCGTCTGCGAACCGATCGATGGTGACGGAGCAGAGCGGGACGTCGAGCTCAGCGGCGATCTTCTCGGCGAGCGGCCGGTTGGCCGTCCCCGAGAGCATCATCATCTCGCGGCTTTTCGGATCGATCGACGATGTATCTGTCACAGCCAGAACCCCAGTGAAATATAAGCCTCGCAAGTTATCCCGGCCCCAATTAGGCGTCAACGGCCATCGGCTTCGGCAAGCGCTCCCAGGGCGCCGGGGAGACGAACCGTCGGCCGGGTCCCCGGCCACGTCTTGTCCCGGAGGCGGTCGCTGCTAACATTCCGGTGCCGATGGCACCAATTATCATATTCGTGCTCGGTTTGGTCGCGCTGTACGTGGGCGCCGACCTGATGATCCGCGGAGCATCACGGCTGGCCCGTAAGCTCGGCGTGAACGCACTCGTCATCGGGCTAACGGTCGTGGCCATGGGCACATCGATGCCCGAGCTGCTGGTGGGCGTCGTCGCGGCCGTCCGCCACAGCCCCGACATCGCGATCGGCAACGTCATCGGGTCGAACATCGCCAACATCGCGCTGATTCTGGGCATCGCCGCCTTGATTCGCCCCATCCGCGTCCAGATGCGGCTCCTCGTCAGGGAGGTGCCGCTGATGATCTTCGCCGCCCTAGCCTTCTACGTGTTCGCCCTGGACGGCGAGATCTCGCGCGGGGACGGGTTGACGCTGCTGGCCGGCTTCGTCGCCTATACGCTGTACCTGCTGGAAGGCGCGCGCCGCGAGTCTCCGGCGATCGAGGTCGAGTACCAGAAGTTCGTACCGGCGGGCGGAACGCTGTATGGCCATATCCTGCTCACCGCGGTCGGCCTCGGGACGCTGCTGGCAGGCGCACATCTGGTGGTGACTGGCGCCGCGCAGGTGGCTCGCATGATCGGCATCACCGAGCTCGCCATCGGACTGACCGTCGTGGCGCTCGGGACCAGCCTGCCGGAGCTCGCCACCGCCGTGGCCGCCTCGATTCAGGACGAGGGGGATATCCTGGTGGGGAACGTGGTGGGCTCCAACGTCTTCAACATGCTGGCCGTGCTCGGCTGCGCTTCGCTGGCTCAACCGCTTGGTGTAGTGGAATCGGTTATTCGGGTCGAGGCGCCCGTTATGCTGGCGGTGAGCATCCTCGTCTTGCCCTTCGTTTGGACCACGCTCCGGCTCACACGATTGGAAGGCGGAATCCTGTTGGCAGCCTATGCAGCCTTCGTGGTGCTTCTGGCCCTGCCATCCTAAGACGCGAGGCCCGCGAAGTGCGGGCCCCGTAGTACCTACCAGCCGCCGTACCCGCGGCCCTCATTGCTGGTGCTCGTGGCTCTCTGATCGGCTCCCGTGAGCGCCGTGAGTCATGTCGATGCCCATGGCGCGCATCTCCGCCGTCCGCTGCGTCTT
>JBDHKT010000139.1:0-5579 GCA_039586255.1 Gemmatimonadota bacterium
ATCGCCGCGGTCCCGGCATCGCCCAAGCCGCCGGCGTACTCCGAGGGCACAGTACCCGGCCTGCGCCCTTCGACGATCGAGCTCGCCGACACATCGGGCAGCACGATCACATCGTAACGCGCCCACAGGTCACCGGCGCGGATCTCCGCGTCGTGCAATGTCCGGTAGGGCAGGTCCCAGCCGTCGAACACCCAGCGAGTCCAGCCCTCGTCCATCGATGCGGTCCAGGGCTGATAGAGGCCGACCCGCAGGCCGTCGACCGAATGCCCGGTGACCCTTCCCGAGAAAGGCTGGGCCGAGAGCCCTTCCTCGCTCGCCAGGCCCTCCAGTATCCGGCGGGCATCTGCTCCATGAAGTACCGCGCTCCCGACGGGCCAAGTCCGGTCTCCCGACCGCGCCGCCTCGGAGAGAAAGGCGACGCTGCCTCCGGCCGCCAGCAGGCGATGGACCGCCAGGTTGGCGGCGTTGGTCGTGTTGGCCACGATGAATGCCGGGCCCGACCCGGTCACGCTACCGGCCGGCGGTCGGATCTCGTCGGCCAGTTGCTGCAGCTCGGCTTCGAATGGCCTCAGCACCTCCACCGCGTGCACGCCCATCTGAAGGGGCAGCGTCCAGCCGGCGGCGTCGTAGGGGGTGTCGGGCGGGCCGCCGGGAAAGACTCGGAGGTCGGGGTAGGCCTGGCGCTCCAGCAGATCCTTTGCGTGAGCCCGGTAGGGCTGCCCCATCAGCACGACCCAGCTGCCCGCGGGATACGCGAGCCCGTCGGCCTCGAAGGGCGCATCGGCGCGGTGGACCTCGACGGCACCGCCGCGCAGCACCTCCAGCATGGCGGCCGCGCTCCCCATGTCACTCTGGCCCGCCGGTATCACGTAAGCGAACGGAGGCTCGTCACGACCCGTCGAGACGGCGCGGCGGCCCAGCTCCACGTAGTTACCGATGAGCAGGAGGCGTTCGCGCGCGGCGAGTCCGATTATCGCGCGCGCGGCGATCAACTGGTAGTCGATGATGTCGCGGATGTGCCACCAGCCGCCGGGCCACGGGTTCGGGAAGTTGACCCCGTGCTGCGGCTGTCGGACCTGATCCGGCTCGAGGAATATCGGCGAGGCGAGCCGAACGCTGGCCGACTCGGACAGTATCCCGATCATGTTGTGCCGGGCGGGCACCGTCCTCAGCCCGCCGTGCCACCAGAGGTCGAATCGCGAGGCGTTCACCACGCCGGACTTGCCGGCCGCCTCGAGATCGGTGGAGATCTGCAGGCCGTACAGCGAGATCATTCGTACGAGTAGCGGATCGATGTTCGGGTTCACCGGGTCGTCGAACGGCGGTACGAACAGCCGCGCCCCGCTGCCCCCCATCTGGTGCGCGTCGTATACGACCTCGGGGTACCAACCCCGGTATAACAGATCGGTCAGCAACCGGGTCTCGACCTGGGTGAGCATGTAGAAGTCGCGGTTGTTGTCGTGCCCCACGTAGTAATGGTATAGCCACGGCATGCGCCCGCCCTCGTACGGGGTGCCCAGGGTCCGCTCGTACCAGTCGGAAACCATCTGCTGGCCATCGGGATTCACCGACGGGATCAGCAGAACCACGACATCCTCCATCGTCGCCGCCAGGTCCGGATCCGTGGCCAGCGTGTAGGCCAGCTCCATCACGCCCTGGCTCGAGGCGATCTCCGTGCTGTGGATGTTGTTGCTGATCAGGACGATGGCCGGCTGGCTCTCGAGCAGTGACTCGAGCTCGCCGTCCGCCAGCTGCCGGGGATCGGCGAGCTTGGCCTGGTTGAGCCGGATCTCCTCCAGCCGCGCCATGTTGTCGGGCCCCGTTACGATGGCGAGTATGAACGGCCGGCCCTGCGTTGTGCGGCCGAGCGTGTCGACACGAACGGCGGCGGAGGCGCTTCCCAGGTGCTCGAAGTAGCCGGTGATCGTCTCCCAATCGGCGAGCTTGAAGTCGGCGCCGACGCGATGACCGAGATAGTCTGCCGGTGCCACGAGCGTGGGTGTGGCGGCGGACCCGGACGTGTCCTGGCCGGCGAGCGGACCGGCCTGGACCAGCAGCGTGACCCCGACCACCAAGGCGATGAATCGACGCGAGTGCGACATGGGCAAACCCGTTTGTGTGTGTGTGGAATGAGGGCGTTCTCGCCGGGCGAAAGCTACGGCGGGCGCGGTGCGAGGCAAGTGTGGCGGAAGGCGCGGAGGTCAGCGCTCCGCAGCGGCGGTTTGACGCCAGCGGCGGCGAACCGCCAGTTGAACGTCCGTCGGCTCGTCGACCTCTACCAGACTGTAGACCGGAACGCTCCGCGAGCCCAGCGTCATCATGATGGTCCTATCCTGGCCCATTCGCGACACCAGGAGCTCGAGCACCTGTCCGGGGCTGGACCGGCCGAGCAGTTCCCTGAAGGGCTCCAGGCCGGCGACCTCGTTGCCGTCCACCGCGATGATCTCGTCGCCGTAGGCCAGCCCGCTACGCCACGCAGGTTCATCGCGCACGACCCCGTTCAGTCGCACGCGGCCGTTCGACTCGCCGAGGTATACGCCCATATATCCCGTGCTATTGCTACGTGCCGTCGCCGCCTCGTCGACGACGAGATCGTATCCGGCCAGCCGGAAGAGCTCCTCGAACGGGATATTGTCGGTCCCGAACACATAGCGGTCGAAGAATTCCCTGAACGAACCGCCGGCCACCTCCTCGCAGATGGCGCGGATCCCTTCGGCGTCGAACGCCGCGCCCTCGTCTACGGTCTGCTCCCAAATCAGGCGCATCACGTCGTCGACGCCTTTGGCGCCCCGCGTCCGCTGCCCGATCTCCAGCTCCAACAGATTGGCGATGACGCTGCCCTTGAAGTAGTAGTCGGTGTGGTAGTTGTTGAAGCTTTCGTCGCTGCGGTATAGGTGGATCCAGGCGTTGAAGCTCGCGTCGGCGGCGCTCTGCGCCCCGTGGCCCGGGGTCGACCGGTACCGCGTGACGAGGTTAACGGGGTCGCCGGGACTTTCGAGCAGCCCGGCGCGATGAAGGATCCTGTCGCCGTAGTACGAGGTGAACCCCTCGTAGAACCAGAGCGCGTCGGTGTAGTTCTCTTCCTCGTAGTTGTAAGGCCGGAAGGCGGGCGGCTGGATCCGCTTCACGACCCAGGCGTGGAAGAATTCGTGTGACGTTACGCCGAGCACGGCGTTATGGCCGCTCTCGCTCTGGAAGTCGAGGCCGCTCAGCCCGATGGTCGTGCCGCTGGCGTGCTCGATGCCGCCGCCGCCGGTCAGCGTTGTGAAGACGAACGCGTACCGATCGTACGGCAGGCCGCCGAACAGTTCCGCGCAGACCTCGACGATCCTGGTGAATTCGTCGCGCAGCCGTTCCAGGTCGGCGTTGTGCGGACCGAGGATGACGATGAGGTGCGGGACGCCTTCCACGGCGAACTCGATCTCGTCGAAGTGGCCGATCAGCATCGGCGCGTCGATAAGCTCGTGGTACGAGTCGGCCGAGATCAGGTACGGGTCGGCGGACGAAGGGGCGATTGCGCCGTTCAAGCGCCATCCTTCGGGCAACTCGAATCTGGCAGCCGCGGGGGCGTCGGCGGCGCCGACGACATGCATGAACAGGCTCGGCCCGATGACGTGGCCTCCCCCATCGTAGATGAACGACCAGCGGATCCCCGGTTCGCGGGCGTAGACGTCGTAGTCTACGAGGATACGCTCGGCGCCGTCCGGCTCTATGCGCCAGGTGTTCTTGTCGACCTTGTACCAGACGAGCGGCCGGCCGGCCCCGTCCTGTGCGGCGAACCTCTTTACGTGACGCTCGTACTCCCGCACCAGGTAGGATCCTGGGGTCCAGACGGGCATCGAGACCTCCAGCTGGCGCCCGCTGACGCCGGAGATCTCCATCCGGACCCGGAAGATGTTCGTATGGGGCTGCGCGATCACGGTGTACGCAACCTGCGTTTCGACCGCTGCCGCCGCGATGGCCGTCGCGACGAGCAGCACAGCCGAAGCCAGCGTGACTCGAAGAAAGTTCACCGGGTTCATCGCTCTTTCCGCTCTCCGGTAGCTCAGGTGCTGTTGGGGCGATCGAATGGTCTGGGACACCCGGTTAGACGCATTCTGGGGGGACAAGGTTGCTAGTCACAGAGCTAAACAAAAGGGGCGCCGCTTGGGGCGCCCCTTTTGTTATGTGTCGGTGTCGTCGTCAGGCCGTCTTAGACCGCCGAGAAGCTGGCCAGCGCCGCGCCGCGGTCGCCTTCCCGCAGCTCCTTCAGCGCCCGGTCGCGAAGCTGGCGCACCCGCTCCCGGGTGATGCCGAGCTTCTGGCCGATCTCCTCCAGTGTGTGCTCCCGGCCGTCGCCGAGACCGTAGTACAGCCTCAGGACAAGAGCGTCGCGCTCCCGGAGGGTGCTCAGCGCATCGTCGATCTGCTCGCGGAGTAGGCGCTCCTCGACCTCGGCGTGCGCATTGCCCGCCTGCTCGCAGACGAACCGCTCGACCAGGCTGCTATCCTCGCTGTCGCCGATCGGCGCATCGAGGCGGACCTCGCCGGCGTTCAACGCCTCGAGCATCTCCACCGTCGCCGGGTTCATGTCGAGGTGCCGGGCGATCTCCTCGCTGGTCGGCTCACGGTCTATGGTCACCTTCAGCGCCTGCCGCGCCTTCAGGATCTTCGACAGCTCCGCCGCGCGGTTGAGCGGCACCCGGACGGAACGCCCATGGTGTGCCAGCGCCGACAGTATAGCCTGGCGGATCCACCAGACTGCGTAGCTGATGAACTTCACGCCCTGATCCGGGTCGAACTTGATGGCCGCCGTCACCAGCCCCAGGTTGCCCTGCTGGATCAGATCGCTGAGCGGCAGCCCGCGCCCCTGGTATTTCTTGGCCACCGAGATCACGAAGCGCAGGTTGGCCTTACACAGGGCCTGGATCGCTTCCGTATCCCCTTTCTGGGCAAGCCGCGCCAGCCTGATCTCCTCCGTCGGCGTGATCAGCCCGTGCTGGCTGACGTCCTGGAGATACTGATCCAGGGCGGAATCGTCCCCCGCCACCCGGCTCTTCAGAGCCTGGCTGGCCAGACGTTTCGCCCTGGCAGAATCACGATCCATGATCATCGCTCTGTGGTCTACTCCGATCCTATCTCTAGGCTCAGGTCAAAGTAAAGTCCCGGCTGGAAACGCCTGTTCCGCCGGGATCTCGCCATCTGGGCAGCTTCCCGCCCGAACGCACCCGGGGTTGGCAAATAAGACACCATAGCGGCCACAAAGTTTCAAACGGACCCGGGGTGGAAACTGGCCATGGCCAACCCTCCATTATAGGGGCCGCGATCCCGTTGTCAAGGGGCAGTTTCGCGGCCGGCCTAGGTCCAGCGGAAGATTTTCAGGGCCGCGCCGAAGCCCAGGACCCCCCAGGCGGCGGCAAGCGCCAGCCGTCCCAGGTTGGCGGTCAGCGGGGCTCCGTCGATCATGACGGAGCGGAGAGCGTCGAGCAGCAGGGTCAGCGGCAGGGCCTGTATGAAAGGCTGTAGGGCGTCGGGGAATCTGGCATAGGAGAAGAACACGCCGGAGAAGATCCACATGGGCAGCATGACGAAGTTCATGA